>NYTD01000037.1 GCA_002683315.1 Deltaproteobacteria bacterium
CTCATCCATATTTTGAGATGAGGATTCTGTAGTAAAAAAAGATAACCGTTCGCGGGCTTTTTCCAATTTTCGCAATGAAAGCAACTTGGAAAAAGCTTTTTTGGGATTGGGAGGAGGTACGTCGGGGATAGGGGGAAGCTGAGAAACCAGCTTCCAGATGTACTCTACTGACAGCCCGCGAGATTTGGAATCTTTATTGTACAAAATCAGCTCCACTACGAGGAAGAAGAACCCAACCGTAATACTCATCTACAATTCCGGTGACGGTTGTGAATGCATCACCGTTGGAAGCACTTGTTGTGTAATCAAACAATCCATCATCCAAGCTCAAGCTGTATTCTGCAAGGGTACTTACATTGTATTGGCTTGGTTCTGAGGAAACAGAAGCCGAAGACAAAGATACAAGCATACCTTCATATACTTCCCAATCAGTTGCGTCTGCGCTGAGAGCCACAGGAGTTACACTTCCAGTATTTCCGGATGCTGTAATATCGGATGCAGAATCGACAGCAATATTGGTACGACCATAGAAATCTTCTACAACACCGGTAACGGATACTTCATCACCAACGGCAACAGTAGCACCGCCACCACCCAAGTAAATCATGATACCTGCATACTCTGTTGCTGTTGGGTCTTGAATGAAAATCTGAGAACCAGAATCATTGATTCCAGTTACGATTGAACCTTCAACAGTCACTCCTGTTCCCATCGCTACAGTACCGTCTTGCAAGCTGATAATACTCGCTGCTGTTGTTGGACCAGGCTCTGTCGATGGTTCACCAGACGGCTCACTTGAGGGCTCTGTAGGATCACCTGTGCCCGTAGAATCACCAAAATCAGACTCACTTCGTGGATACAGCTTGAACTCACCATATGAGTAGTGAACAACACCGGTAAGACTGGTGAAGGAGTCACCTGCATTGACCGCATAGTCGTAGAGCTCGTCATCAATGAGAAGGCCAGAATAATTTAGATTGTATACGCCATAATCACCACCTTCTCCGATGGTTACATCAGCAAGTGTAATCAATACGCCTTCGTACTCTTCCCAATCTGAGGGTTCTGCAGTAAGCTCAACAGACGTAACTTCTGCTGTCGTTCCCTGTGATTCAATATCACTGAGATTACCAATGCTGATTTCAGTCAGATCGAAGTATTCACTAACTTCACCAGTAAGATTGAGAACATCACCTACAGATATATTTATTTCGCCATCCACGCGATCAGTGTACACATACAATCCACTCCAAGAACCACCACCGGCATCTTGAACCCAGAAGCCCTCAGCAGCCATCGGCGCACTAACAACCACATTTTCAAGCTTTGCTGGGCCAATAAGACCATTTTGCTGGATATCAGCTATGGTAAAGGTCTCTCCACCAGTACCTCCAACATATCCTGCAAGATCAGATTCTGAACGAGGGTTTATTTTGAACTGCTCATATGAATATGAGATTACACCTGTGACGCCTGTATAGGTTGCACCATACTCTGTATCAAAATCAAAGAAGAGATTATCCATTGTGATGCCACCCGATAGGTCTACTTCTCCATACGAAGAGATCGCAGATACAACTGTTTGATCAGTAAGAGTCACGAGACAACCTTCATACGGTTCCCAGTCTGCAACATCAGAAACAGACGTTGCGACCACTTGCTCTTCTCCTACAACCGAAATGCTCTCTGCTGAAGCCAATACAAGCTCTGTATAGTCGTAGAATTCGCTAATCGTTCCCGAAATAGAAACAGCATCACCCACAATCGGTGTAAAGTCTCCACCCATTGTTTGTGTATATACGTAAATCCCGCTCCACTCTCCTCCTCCAGGATCTTGTACAAAGAATCCTTCTCCAAAGTTGGTGCTGGTAATCACAACACGCTCAAGATACACATCTTCTCCATCACCGATCACTGCTTGCTGAATATCTGCAACCGTCGCTGATGCTCCGTTGCTTGATGTGTCATTGGTTCCGGTATCGTTGCCTTGATCTATTGGTTTGGCTGTTAGGCATGCACTGAGCATGATCGTGCTAAGAAAAGTAAAATGAGTTCGCATGAAAATCTCCTAATATAATTGTATAATCATGTATTAGGAGAGCAGAGTCTTTTGAGCAAGTGACTCTTTGGTAACATGCATCCTCGTCTATTTTTTCGCCCTCCAGGAAAGAGCTTTTTTTGGTGATTCCCTACCTACTTTTGGCCCCTTTTCGCAAATATTCCATACTTGCGTGTGTGTTCCTGTTTCACACAGCAATTTTTCATCAATCCACACGACTGAAGCACCTGTCAGGTGTATTGCACACGCTTGCATCACAGCTGTTTGAACTTTTTGAGAACACAGTACCAAAGGATCATCGTCAATAAGAATAAAGGGGACTTCATTGTCTCCTTCCACAACACGTACAGAACCGATAAAATCAAGTGCACGACAGAAATCATTGTATGACTCATGTTGTTCAGGGGACAACAAAACCTTCCTTGCCAAAGACGCTACATCAAGATCATAGGGTATACAAAAAATCCCTTGTAGATGATCGATTAGGAGTTCAACCCAATCAGGCTTTTCCGAAATAGGGATATTCCAAGCACCCAATGCAATATCAGAGTACGAGCACGATGCAACAGAGTACAGATTATCAAACATAATGGAAAAGCGAAAGGAACACGTCGGTTGTTGCATAATGGCTTGGATCACTTCCGGATTCCGAACAGCCTTTTTTCGGATCCACCCCAAAATTTGAGTGTTTAACTCTACAACAACAGAAATAGAAAATTCACGCTGGCCAGCAACAAACATGCGAACAAAAGCCGGATTACTCCACGACAACTGACAACTTAACCCTTCTTGATACACCTCATCTTGTACAGGATCCCAACCGAATCGACGTACAATTGACGTAAGCTGCTGAGAATCTCGCATAGAGAAACACATGGAAATTAGCCATGCAATTCGATGGCTAATCGGATTTGGCCCGTATACCATATTTTCTTCTGAAGCCTGAATGAAGACATCATGTAGCTCACCTACCTGTGAAATATGTACCTGCGAGACACGACAACCTTTATTCATTTTCCCCTCATCTTTTATCTTCATATACCGTAAGAATATAATCTGGAGGCTCCCATGTCATTGACAAACACTTTTTTTGTACCAAAAGAAAAAAAGATTCTCAACAAAAACATGATTGCTGCACATTTTGATGATGCTGTCACAGCTGTCGATCGGATATCTATTTCTTTTTCCAATACAACCATTCAAGGAAATTTCGGTTTTTTCCAACGATTTCGGAGTGTGGTTCCGATCCTCAATATCCAAAATCCTCAAAGACCGCCTGTTTCTACGAAGGTTCGTATTCAGTATCACGGTATGGGAAGTTGTTGGTCCTTCATCAGTACACTTATTGGTTTTTCTTCCAAAGAAGATTGGCTTGTACAAACCCCTGATATACTCCATCAAAATGAAGCC
This sequence comes from Deltaproteobacteria bacterium, assembly GCA_002683315.1. GTDB lineage: Bacteria > Myxococcota_A > UBA796 > UBA796 > UBA796. Next base: position 3,470 of record NYTD01000037.1, read on the forward strand.
AGACGCGCATCTCGATTCTTTTTAAGTGATACAACACCAGTTCGTTTTCACTCTGCGCAAGCGTTGGGAGAATTTCGACTCAGAGATCTATCGACCATGGGATGTTCGTTATTCTTCTCCACACCCACATTGACCCTACAAAAAGGAGAAAAGCTCAAGGGAGTTATATCATTTCACGACGCACTCAAAATTCCACTCATTCTACAAGTTCGACACATCAGTACCCCACATAACCTCATCAATCAAAAAATCGCAGGATGCTCATTTGAGAAAGTTTCAGATTGGGGCAAGATCCAAATCGATGACCAACTCCAGTGTCTTCCCAACTCAGACTTGAGACGAATTTAACGAACCCTATCCACGAAATGTTGCAGCGCTGATAACACAAAAAAAGTGAAAGACGATCCCAATAAAATAAAAGATAACCGTTGCATAAAAGCTGCCCACAACCAAAAATAAAAGATTGCAGAAAAAATCCTTCCTTGAATCAACTGTCCTAGTCCCGGTACGAATACCGAACATAATGCTGCAATCACATTTCCTGTTGAACCTTGACCAGACATAACCAATCCTCCATATGTTCGAATATATATGAACAATCAATAATATATGCCCCATCTATATAAAGGACAAATTTCTATTCCAAAGCAGCCAGATCTTCATATGATTTTTTGAGAGCTTCAATCTCTTGTTCATAATGCTCTTTCTTATCGCGCTCTTTTTGTACGACAGCTTGTGGTGCACGAGAAACAAACTTTTCGTTGCTCAGTTTCTTAACGATAAACTCCAAGTCTTTTTGTACCTTTGCCATGGCCTTATCCAGTCGCGCTCGCTCTTCTGCTACATCAATCAACCCCTTGAGCGGAATGCGAATCTCAATCCCTTCTGATACAGCTGTCGCCATCGGTGCGCCACTATTTTCTGCTCGAACAATACGAAGCTCCTCTATCTTTGTCATTCGGCAAATATAGCTTTTCACTGCCAGGATCTCCGCTTCTTGTTCATCATTTTGCACGATAAAAAATGCATGTGGAATGACAACACCCGGCTTTACTCCTGTTTCTCCGCGAACGGTACGAATCGAGCCAATAAGTGCAATTCCTCGTTCAATTCCTGCTACCGCGTTCGGAAAATTCAGCTCCGGTCGAGAAATAGGCCATGAAGCCACAATCAATCCTTTTGGGGTTTCACCTGTTTTCGGTAGAGACTGCCAGATATCTTCCGTGATGAATGGAACGATTGGATGCAATAAACGCAACACTTGATCCAAAACATAGAGCAAACATCCTTGCGTTGCCTTCCTTTTTTCTGCATTTTCGACACTGTCATCATAAAAGACTGGCTTGGAAAGCTCCACATGCCAATCACACAAATAACGCCAGACAAAGTCATACATCGCTTGTGCTGCATCGTTAAACCGGAAATCATCCAAAGAACGCGTCACAGTAATCACTGTTTTTTCCAGCTGTGTAAGAATCCATTTATCGGAGAGATTAAGATGTTCCATCGCAAAAGGAGCACCGCCCTTCCAATCATCGGAATATGTAGAATACGATGCAGGCGTATAGTCTTCAAGATTCATTAGCGCAAACTTACTGGCATTCCAGAGTTTGTTGAGAAATCCTCGATATCCTTCCATACGAGAGAGGTCAAGCTTGATATCTCGAGCCTGCGCCGCCAAAATAGCCAGCGTAAAGCGCAATGCATCTGCACCTTGTGGATCCAAACGATCCGTTTTCTCCTTCTTGAGCTTTTTGATCAATTCTTTGTGCATCTTGGGGTGTAATTCTTCGCGAAGAACACCATTGATCATATGAAGAGGATCAATGACATTTCCTTTCACCTTTGACATCTTTTGTCCTTTTTCATCACGTACCATGGCATGTAAAAAAACATGCGAAAAAGGCGCTTTACCCATAACGTAGGTTCCCATCATAAGCATACGAGCAACCCAGAAGAATAAAATATCGGATCCCGTCTCCAGAACCTGTGTGGGGTAAAACTTCTTGAGCGTATCGGTTTTTTCTGGCCAGCCCATCGTAGAGAACGGCCACAAACCTGATGAAAACCATGTATCCAATACATCTTCTTCTTGAGTAAGTTCTACTGCATTGCCATAGTGCGCCAACGCTTGTTCTTGTGCTTCTTGTGGATCCATAGCTACAAAAACATGACCATCTGGCCCATACCATGCTGGGATCTGATGTCCCCACCATAGCTGTCGAGAGATACACCATTCATGAATGTTGTACATAAAGTGGTCATAAGTCTTCTTCCATACTTCGGGAATAATCTTGGTCTCGCCTGATTCGACGGCATCGATCGCCTTCTTGGCAAGTGGCTTGGTACTGACAAACCACTGTTTCATGACAAGAGGCTCTACAATTACACCCGAGCGCTCAGAACGTCCTGGAGAATACACATTGTCTTCGATTCGTTCCAACAATCCACGCTCCTCAAATTGAGCGATTACCTTTTTTCGAGCTTCATATCGATCAAGACCAGCAAAATCAGCCGCGCAGGTTTCTGCCATCATACACCCATCAAGCCCAATCACCTGAATCTGTGGAAGATCATGACGAAGTCCACACTCATAGTCATTGGGATCATGAGAGGGAGTAACCTTAACAGCACCGGTCCCTTTTTCTGGATCGGGCAGAACATCGTCCGCAATAATTGGAATTTTTCTGTCGGTAAGTGGTAGAGCGATCTCTTTTCCGATAAGATCTTTATATCGTGGATCATCAGGATGAACGGCCACTGCAGTATCGCCAAGCATGGTTTCAGGACGAGTCGTTCCCACAACAATGTGACCAGAACCATCCGCCAAAGGATAACGGAGGTACCAAAACTTTCCTTTTTCTCCTTCTTTCGACGTGAGAACTTCCAGATTTGAGAGCACAGTTTGGGTTGCAGGATCCCAATTGACCATTCGATCGCCCCGATAAATCAGTCCCTCACGATACATTTGTACGAAGATGGTTCGTACGGCATGAGAAAGTCCCTCATCCATCGTAAATCGTTCTCGTTCCCAATCACAGGAGGCCCCCATACGCTTAAGCTGATTGATAATTTTTCCACCAGACTCCTCTTTCCACTGCCAAATGCGCTCCAAAAACTTTTCTCTTCCCATTTCGTGACGATTGGTCCCTTCTTGTTTTAAAAGACGCTCAACGACAACCTGAGTTGCTATTCCTGCATGGTCCGTACCAGGAAGCCAAAGTGCTTCGTATCCTTGCATTCGTTTCCAGCGAATCAACAAATCTTGAAGCGTTACAAAAATCGCATGCCCCATATGCAATACACCAGTCACATTGGGAGGAGGAATCACAATCGTATATGGTTCTTTGTCTGAATTTTCATCAGCATGAAAGAATCCCTCTTTCATCCAGAAGTCATACCACTTCTCTTCGATCTCTAGGGGGTTGTAGGACTGATTGAGTTTCATCGTCGCTCCTCACAAAATACATTTCTAAAAACAGATGCATGTATATCCCAATCTCACCAAAGCTACAAACTAAGGATTATATCGATACAGCGAATAATATGGAGTGTTGCCAACCTTTTTCCAACTTCGTTTTGATTCCAGAGCTTTCAGCACCGCTTCGTAGTGTGGTTTGGATGTTCCCGAACTATCTTGCCAGTGCATCGGTCCAATCCCAAAATACGCCTCATGATCAGAAGGAGGACGAGACAGCCATCGGATACAGTATTCTGCTACACCGCTGGTCATCATATGCTTGAATAAAGCAGGCGGAATCCCATCGATTGTTTTCTGAGGAAGCAATGACAAATTCACCGATTGTGCAGAACAGTCAAGAAATCGAGCTTCCTCTGGGATTTTACGCTGCACAAATCGAGCACTTTTGTTCCAAATTCTGTTATTGGGAGAATCTCTGGTTCCTGGGGTCCCCCCAAGTTCTTGTCGCGTACCATCCAAGCTCCATCCCCACAAAACAAGACCAACCGCAATCAAAGAAGATGTTTTCCGAAATGGAGTGACCGAAGACAAAATCCACATCACGCCAAGAATACAAACGGTCATCATGGGACCTGTGTTGAGAATCATGTACCGCTCTTCTATTGCCATCGTCGCAAAAGATATCAATGCCGTTCCCCATACACAACCCACGATGAGAACACGACCCACCCACAATTTTCCCGGAATGAGAAAAAAACCTGAAAACAATGCAACCACAAAAATAGGAAGCGTAAGCTGTCTTGGAACCCCTACATCCAAATTTTCTTGCAGCATCTCTTGTCCACACGCTGTTTCCAATAGCTGAGGCGTAAAAACAATCTCTGGATCTACATTTTGACACTTTTGCGTTAGCACGGGGTTGTTATGCGAATTCATCCTCGCAATCACAACTTCTTTTTGGGCCAGGACATAATCATCCGTCTTGAGATGATGATTGCTCGCCATTCCAAAACCATCGTGCAAGGAGTATCCTCCCCACAACAACAACAATGACAGAAGCATAGACCCAATCGCTCTCTTGCGAACACCATTCCAAGCAACGGAACATACGATCAAAAGAACAAAAGGAAGCGCTCGAGGATCGATCGCCCAAGCATATCCTCCCAAAAATCCCGCGATCACCATTCCTTTACCTTTGATCCAAACATATGAGGATGCCCATACACAAAGAGCAATTCCTCCTGCGAGCATCGGATACAGATTTCCCCACTGAGAAGCATCGGCCACGGGCAAGGACATCGCGATCAAAAGTGCTACCGTTCCACCCCCTACTGCGCCCACCCACATACGCACAGTGTGCGCACTTGAAAATACAACCATCCATATTGATAAAGAAGAGATCAAAATCGCGGCATTGTTGTAACTTCCCACCAATCTCCCTAGTTTTGCCACAACAAATCCATGCAAGGGATTTCGGAACGGATCATACAATTGAGACGCTTGTAGATCAACCATCCACGCATTGTAGATATAATCCGGCCAGCGATATCCCTGTCCTTCTCCATCAAGAACCCATGCCTCACCACGCCACCACAGCATAACGGTGGCCAACAGTATGGTACTCCAAAAGAAAAGATCGTTACGCTTCATCAGACCGTTTTTTTCGAAGCGCGAATCCAATCATACCTCCAAGACACAGTACGCCTGCAATCACCCAATACCACAGCAGCGAAGAAGCAGAACGAAGTAATCGGATGGAGTGCTGCGCCAGCTTTGGATTTTGCATCCACGGCTCTTTATACAAGGACAGATACGAACCATTGCTCATACGATGTGCCGTGCTGCGGCTCCATTTTTTCGGAGAACGGCCTGTTCCATCATCGTTCCACAATGTCCCTCTTCCCTCCAACGCCCAAATCGTTCCATCGGGTAATCTGCCCAGAGCTTTTAGGTCGTCAGAAAAATTAGGTGCCACATTGCGACATTGATCCGTACACCGTAAAATAGGGGCACCTTTTTGTGCAAGAAGAACCCCATCTCCATCCGGAATTAAAAATTGAATGGCCGTACCAGACAACCGCTCCACTTGTGTATCTTCCAAAAAGAGGGCTTTCGGTGTCGCAACCCATTTTCCCGCAGAACGACTCGTAGAAACATTAGAAATAGACGAATGCACGGTTATTTCTTGCTGACAGTGCGGTTTTTTATAGCCTGTTCTTGTTGCGAGAAGCATGTCATCACCATATCCATCAATACGCAGTACATTGGAAACCAAACATTGCTTCCACTTTTTGTCTGTCCACTGGTACAGTGTTCCATAGGAATCAATCGCCCACCATTCTTCCTGTGCATCTCGACCGATATCGACCAAAGCATTTTTGCGACGCTGTCTTCGATCAGGAACACCACGCATCGCAAGCCATGTCCCTGAGGCACTGAGAATCCGTACCGAATCAAAGTCCAGTACAACAACGGTATCACCAACTCTTTTGACAGCCACGGAGTCGGTTACAGGCCCCTTGGGAAGATGAGGAGAAAATACTCCATCCTTCCATACATATACCCCAGTTCCCATCAAAGCGAGCACCAGCTGTCCCCACTTGTCGATCGCC
>NYTD01000038.1 GCA_002683315.1 Deltaproteobacteria bacterium
AATGGAAAAACAACAATACCCAATGGAAAAACAACAATACCCAATGGAAAAACAACAATACCCAATGGAAAAACAACAATACCCAATCCTGTTGTAGAAAACAACAAGATACCGGCTAAGAATTCCCACAAGAATTCCGTTCCTACTATTTTATCTTTTGTTAATCGCTGTATACAATGGATACTCTCTTTCATAGGCCGTTCATGAAACCATTTGCCCATGTTCAGATTGTTTTGGTACGACCGCAACATTCTGGAAATATAGGAGCCACTGCTCGTTCTATCGTAAATCATGGTCTTGGTGATCTCATTTTGGTCGACCCTCCTTCATTTGATCCAGATCGAGCTCGATGGATGGCACCACACTCCCGACATGCCATCAATGAATCAAAGATTGTTTCATCTATTAGTGATGCAATAGCCAAATCGGAATATGTCATCGCTGCAACAGCCCGAAACCGAAAATGGGATATTCCACAATGCTCTATCCCCATGTTTATCGATGTGATCTCCCAAAAAAGAACCTGTGTTCTTTTTGGACCAGAAGATTCCGGTCTGAGCAATGAAGATTTAAAACATGCTCATGCCATCATGACATTTCCCACTCATGCACACCAATCCCTAAATTTATCACAAGCTGTCAATATCTTGGGTGCACATTGCATGGCTTCAGTACCTGTAGAAGAAGAGCCCATATTCCCACCACCTCCAAAATATATCACCATGAGACTTCAAGAAGAAATTATCAAACGATCTATGGAGGTTCTTGATAGCAGTGACTATCTCGTACGCCGAACTCCTGATAAAGTCTACAATCAAATGATTCAGATGTTAGGGAGGTGTGAATTAACACATGAAGATACCGCTCTCATCAAAGGAATGGTCAACAAAGTCTACCACACATTACGCACCAGAAATACCAGCAAAACATAAAGCATGAATAACAACTACTCTTTGAAAATAACAGCAAAAAATGCAGATCTTCTCAAACAGATTCTTCTTTTTAAAGCAGAAACATCCATAGAACAACTCACGCAATTTGCGCTTCGTTCACCTGAATTTTGCGATCAAATGCTAAACATTTTATTCCCCAAAAGACGCCCTCCTACAATCACACCTCCCGTCATTCAACAATGTGTTCGTCAGCTCGGAGTAGAAAGAGCAAGACTTCTGTTTGTTACCTCTATGATCATTGGTATCTTTCGTGATATCTCTTGTCCGCAGTTTGATAAAGAAGCCTTTTGGCAAGACTCCATACGCAGAGGATGTATTGCACAATTTCTGGCTGAAACTCTATCCTATGAAAATCCATATGAAGCCTTTGTTGCGAGCTTTCTCTCTGAACTTGGTACACTGCTTCTTGCTTCAAGGATACCACACCTGAGTTCTATCTTGTCCAACCTAAGAACCAGAGTAAGCAAAATACGACTTGCAAATAAAAAAGTCCTCGCTGGAAAAACTCATGCAGAAGAAATAGCTACAACAGGACTATCTGCGCTCCTTCCACCAAGAATCCTACAAAGTATTACCGACCATCATAATCCGTTCCCACAGAAAAATCGTCAAGCCAAACTAACATGTATCCTGCATGTTGCAGACGCCATCGGCGATATTGCACAAAGCTATCCCAAAAAAACTGCACTAGAAGAAGCTCAAGAAGCCTTATTGATTCTGCTTGAAATAAAAACACCTCCTATGGATCTTGAACATATCTTCATGGCAGCAGAAACCAGTGCGAGCCTACTCAGTCAAGATCTAGGAATTGAATCCAATATAACCCTAGACTTTTCGTCTTTATTGGATATCAAAAAGCTTGTGGAGATGTTTGATGACCAACAATATGAATTCCATTCCCTAAACCACAAAGATTTCGAAAATAAAAAAATATTCCTATCCAGTCTTGATCACGTCCAAAGTGGTGATATCGCCCCATACTCGATTCTCGTTCTGAACTTGGATCATTTTCGACAAATCAATATCGGATATGGATTCCCGACTGGAGACAATCTATTACAACTTTTGCAAGATAAAATACTACGTTGTATGCGCTCTTCTGATCATATTCTACATCATGGTAAAGATGAATTTATTTTTCTACTTCCTCGCACATCTACTACAGGAGGAAGAATTGTTGGAGAGCGACTTCGGGCTCTCATAAAAAGCGTGTATCTCACGATCGGAATGCAACGAATCGGTTGTACTGCAAGTATCGGTGGAATTACGATACAAAAACCAACAAAAGAAGACTGGGACAGTCTATGGATACAAATCAATTCCCAACTTCAAGAAGCCCAGTCTAAGGGTCGAAATCGTGTCTCTTGGAAAATACCATCAAAGTAATGTTTCTATTGTTGGCTCCAATACTTCTGCAATTAGTGGAGCGCGCAACGTCGTTATTTGTCGGCCATCACGTAACACCATCCGAGCAAGACCCGCCTGCACAAGAGAAATATCAAGTTCTTGCAGTGAGGGTACCCCACCATCTTTCACTGTCAATAAACGTTCAAAGAGTTTCTCTCGGGTACTCATAAGCTCTATCACCGATCGAATCTCACGCCGAATCGAAAGCCAAGCTTGTTCAAAAGATTGATTTTTCATTCCCCATCGAAGCGCATATACCAATTCTGGCATACCACCCGAGAGTTCCAACCATTGGTCTTCATCTTCTGTAAGCTCTCGTTGTAGGGCAGACAAAATAAGCTCTCTTGATTCTTCCATGGAGTAATCGTGTAACCATATTCTGTTGGAAAAGAGCCCGCCTTGTAAAGCACCCGATAAAATAAGCAATGGTGTAGGTTGTTCTCTTTGAGATTCTTTCCAAGCTCGTTGCACATCTTCGATAATCATCAGTGGCCAACGTTCGATTTGATCAAAAAGAAAGATTCTCTCTTCGACATTTTCAATAAGAGAAAAGATCTCTTTAATTTTCCAGCGAAACCCTTTTCGTTCAGCAATCACGTGCAAACGCTCATCTTGAGGAAGATTGCACTGTCGCCTCCATTCACTCAAAAATAAGATCCATGCCTCAAAGGTTTCATACCCGGGTGGCAAATGCATCGAAATATGCTGGGCGTTGGAATGATTGCGGCAAAATGAACGACAAAAATCTCTCCCTCCACTCCAACGCGCAGTTTGTAGAAGAAAAGATCGACCACGCTGTACTGTTGTTTTGATTCGTGCCATAGAGGAAGCACGACTTTGCTGAACCTGCATAAACCGCTGAGGAGAACACCCCTGCCTACCCCAATTTTTGGACTTAAAACGACGGATCTCTACGAGCGTCATGTCTTCTCCCTGTCAGTCCATCATTCTTATTGTATATCCTACACAATTTCAATCATTATGCGGATCTTATGTTGGAAAAGAAGCACACCTATCATCTAGCCTAAGAGTGCCTCACATCGAGAAGAAAATCTGTTGAAAAAATTTTATTGGTTATGCAAAAGAAGAACAGAATAGGAGACATATATGAATACAATAGAAAAAAATGGCACGCTGGTGGGAACTTGGACGGATGATTTTGCTACAAAGTTTTTTTCTGATGCAAAAAATGCGGGGATTACAAAGCTCATCATCAACAATGGGCATAGCTTTCAAAACTTTGCATGGCTTTCAAAGCTCACAAATCTTGAAGAGATTACAATATCAGGAACCCACAACACCATCCTTGATCTATCTGTTCTTCCCACAATAGAGGGGAGAGACTTTTCTGTATCCATAAGTGGAAGCTTCAACAATATCACAAACTGGTACAGCACATCAGCAACATCACTTTTCTTTGGTCACATTGAGTTATCACAGCTCAATGCAGATGATTGGGCACCTGCAGAAAAGTGGGGACAAAGGCTCAAATCTTTCGAAACATTCTATTCCCTCCCCATCGACTTCTGCAATCTAGACCCACAGCAACTCACTTCATTCGCTGTAGAATCCAGTGCCTTGGGGCTTGAAAGTCTTGCTGGGTGCTCTCTTGATTACTTTGGAGGAGATGATGATTCGTGGAACAGCCTGTATATGGCATTCAAAGACAACACAGATCAATGCCCAACCGCAAAAGAAGTCGTCTTTAATAATGGAAGTGGAATAGGATGGGGACATCTTCTCAAATGGGTTGCACCACAAAAAGTTATTTCCTTTACCGATACAATCGAAGATCTTAGAAAAATAGAATCTGATCCACAAAAAATGTCCTCCATAATTGCAGGTATGCCGAGTGCACCCTGTACTTTTACAATGCACAATATTTTAGATGGAACATTCTTGACCCCTCTGGAATTTATTGCTGCGATGAAAGAAAAGGGTCATACGGTTGTATTTCCAGATTCTTCTGCACTGTATTTGGATAAAGAAACACATCAAGCGTCTTCGGTTACGCCCACTTCTGAGCTCACCATGACGACCTTTGCGGATTTTGGAATGAACGAATCCGATATTCAAAAGATTTTGGTCAACAATTTTCCAGCCACGTATACGGAACCTCTTGAATCTTTCGACTGGAGAGAGAATCGTAGATTGCTGCACAACAACTGTATCCTCCTCGCCACAGAGTTCTCTCCGCTACCTGCTGATATTGCTGGTGGACGAATCGATATGTTGGCCATGGATCAAACTGGATGCAGTGTGGTGTTTGAGCTCAAGGACAAAAATGATTCGGGCCAACTGGGTCAAGCACTGAGCTATGTATCTATACTCTCCGAATTAGATGGCGAGACACTTTTCTCTCTGCTCTCCATTGATACACAGCAAGAACTCACTGAATTCATGGAAAAGAGTGGATTGAAGAAAGCAGATCTCAACCGAAACCAGCGTATTGTCCTTGTCGCAGAATCCTTTGATGCACGAACTCAAATTAGTGTAGATTGGATGAACGCCATGCATGAAGAAGACATCCCATTTATCGACTGTATCTGCATCGTTCCACTAAAAGATACACAAAACAATATGTATCTTCATCTTGCGCCAATCGAACCTTTTGGTCTTGGACAAAAACTCAGTGCCCGCAAAGAAGATATCGATCGTGTGATCTCCTATACAACCAATGAAGCAGCACGTTCCTTTATCGAACAGTACAAAGAAGGAGAATGGAACACAAATTTCAATGTTCGATACATTCGCTCAGGAAACAATTCTAGCGAAAAGCGCACCTGGAAGGTATTTGTTCGGAAAAATTACCTCAGTGTTTTGCAGATGAAACACTATAGATTTGGAAATGATCATTTGTTCTGGAGCACCTACCTTTCCAATCCGGATTCTATCTCAGAGACGACAAAGGGGATGACCTTCCAGCTCGTCACGCAAGAAGATATGGAACTGTTCCAAAACGCAATACGGAGGAATCCTTGGTTTTCAGCAAAGTTGCGCGCACTAACAGAAAGTACGTAACCATCATCTTTGATGAATTGTTGTGCCCCAGAATGGGGCATTTGTTTTTTCTGATCGTTAAAAACGATTGATGACAATAAAACCATGTAAGGGACATTTCCTGTCCGTATATAGACTGTTCTTTGTTCATTGTACAGGTTAAATTTACTCCATATACAGTGGACTCTATTCACAGAATCCATGATTCTCTTCTCCCCCATTTCGGATACGAGTTATGAAAAACATGCCATACCCATACAGTGCAAAGATTTTCTTGCATAGCAAAAAGGGTTGTACCACAAATGTTTTTCGAACTCAGATTGGAGAATAGACATGAGCAAAACCACCACCAAAAATAAACCAGTACAAAAATCAACAAAACGGGTCCGCACGGCGGTAATCCCTGTTGCTGGTCTTGGAACTCGATTCCTTCCCGCCACGAAAACCGTACCCAAAGAGATGCTTCCCCTTTTGGATCGCCCCTGTATCGACTATATCGTTGCATGGCGGACTCGGCCGGAGCTGG
>NYTD01000039.1 GCA_002683315.1 Deltaproteobacteria bacterium
TACAGAGAAAGTAGTATCCAGTCCAATATGTTGTCCATCTTCTGTTATCAAAGCAACTTCTTCAGCTTGGGAGGACTTTTTAGGACGCAAGATATAAGGTATTCCACAGTACAAACAAAAACGACTACCCCATTGAACTTCCTCATTACATGATCGGCACTTTTCTGTACTTGGAACTTCCACCAATCCAAAATGAAAACCTATTGCTTGTGTCATACCTTGTGGAGTGACACGAACATGAAACTGAAGACCCGCTTGAGAAACAAGTTCTTGGTTCAATCGAGATGACAATGTTCGAACCCAACCCCTTCTATTTTCAGTGGACATAGTGATTTCATGAACAATAGAATCAATATGCGCCTGAAGATCATTATGAATATCCAACAATGTAAGAGTTATTTTGTCTCCTACAAATCGATTTAGAAAGGTTGTTATCTTTTGAGGATCCGTGAATGTATGACCTACATTACCTGTAATGAGAACCTTCGTTACCTCTTGCGCTTGTCCAGCAGAAATATCTTTGTTGGTTGTAATCGAAACGGGAAATCCAATTGATTGACGACTGATGAGATACAATTGCCCCACTGTGTTGTGTTTTTCAAAGTGAGCAAAAAGCTACTCAAACCATCTTTTTGTAGTTTGACGACCCGGTGGCAACACATCGACAACAACACCATTCTCTACAACCGCACAAATACTTCCCAAAGGAACTTCCAGACTCTTGGCTGACAAAGAGCCAAAAAAAGAAAAGGTTTTTTTTAGCTCTTCTTGGGCTACACGACGCACAACCTCATCAGGTCCACGATACCATTTTCCATCTTTAATGCATCCTACGGTCTCTTTCATTGAAATTCTCTTTTACAATCAGTTGTAGTACATTTCCAGTATGATGATCTGGACAGCACAACAACGAATTTTTTTTTGTAGCCTTGTAGAATTATGTCGTTACATGAATATTGTTGTGGCTTGCCATTTTGATAGGAGGATCTCCTATCTTGTTCATTTACATCCATTCATCATGAGAGCAAACATACACTTGCAAAAGTAGTGTTTACGAGTACTTGTGCATGCAGTATCCTGTCCCCCCCGGAAGACTTGTCCCGTGACAATCTTTTCGTCAACACGTTCAAGATCAAAAGCGGTTGCACGAATCTCCCCTTCGGTACGAATCGTGTTTCAATATTGTCCGTATTGAAGTAAAGCTCGTCCCGGGACAAGTCTTCCGGGGGGGACAGGATACTGCGTGCACAAGTACTCGTAAACACTACTTTTGCTAAGCTTTATTAGTAGTTTGCTCCCATCTTCAAGCTTCGCTTGAACTGTTGACGAAGAATCCCACAGCTAAAAAGACCGCTTTTGCGGTCTTTTTCCGTTTTTTATATCACTACGGTATCTTCACTCTTGTACAAGTTCTTCTAACCAGCTTTTGAACTCTGAAGTTTGTACAAACCCACGAGCTATATTGCTAATGAGAGGCTGAGTATCTTCTCTCCATGCTTCTCCCATACCAGACTCTTCTAGCAAACTTCGAAGAGTCTTATCCCCCCACATCTCCATAGTCTGTTCCAACGCTTTTGTAAGACCTTCTTGAAAAGCCTCATTGGAAGCCAAACGAGATAGAAACGTGGATAAAATACGAACAAATCGTTCTGTACCGAAGGAATCGACTTGCTCCAAAATCATAGAAACAGGCATATCCAAAAATATACTCAATACATGAAGACGAAATTCTCCCTGCTTTTGTCGATTCTTTTGTGCGCTAAGCAAGGATGCTGTTTTGATGATGGAAGAATAAATACTCTTTGTGATGTGTTCTTGTGTTTTATACTGAATTTGCTTTTCTATTAGTTGTGTAATACTGCCAAGTGGAGTCGATTTTAGTGCTTTATCACGCAATGATTTGAATGCACCAAACCCTTTTGAAACATTGGAAGGGGTCGCACTCTCGGTTATACTTTTGATCTTGGTTGCAAACTCTTCGATGGTATCCGTCAGGACCTCTCGCATCATCTCCTCAATGGTCTCATGTTCCATTAGCTTTAGACAAATTTCTTCATCAAGTGCAAAAGGAAAAGATAAAATTTCTTCAATCGGCTCTAAGAGCTCTTTGTCTATTTTAGGCACTTCTTCTGGAGTCAATGTACGAAGCTGATCTAGTATTTCTTTTGCCCAAATCTCTGTTTGTTCTCCTTGCGTTACGGTTCGCAATGTAAGCAAGATTTGCTTTTGTACAAAACTTGTATCCAACATCGAATAAATTGGCTGTTCAAGGAGATAATCTAGAGTATGACCGACCAATGTATCAAGAGAGTCCCCCTCGAATCGCTCCATAATCTTTTCTATGTTCATTCCAAAACCTCACGGATAATTGATGATGGTGTCGACACACACGTTATCCACAGTTGATGAACGGCTCGTGTTGCTGCCACATGAAGCAAACGACGATGATGATCGGTATCGGGATAAAATCGAGCGGAAGGCTCTACAATGATAACATAGTCAAACTCTAATCCCTTGACTTGATCTACTTCTACAACATCAACACCTGGGGTAAAGGAGAACACTTGATCTCGAATCCGTCGTACGTTGGGAACATCTGCATCTTTTAGTCCTTGTGCATACGTATCGGTAAGATCTTCATTTGGAGTTAATAAAGCCACATTTGCGAGAGGTTCATTTGCCAATAGTGACTGTAACTCCTCTGCTAGAAATATGGAACATGCTCCATGTTCGGAGAATTGAAAGAGCTCAACTGTTGGACCATCACGTAATGTCGTAGGAAGAGGCTCATCATTTTCTTGAAGAATCGCTACTGCAAATCGAGTGATCGGATGAGTAGAACGATAACTTACATCAAGGGTTTGCAAGGCGGAACTTTGTAATCCAACATCATCAAGAAAAGAGCTCCAAGAAGCAAAACCAGCATCTTGAGAAATATGCTGTCTTGTATCGCCAGCCAATGTTAAGGAGCGGTACTCATCACATATCTCCATAAGAACAAGAATCTCAACAGGCGAAAAATCTTGGACTTCATCAATGGCAATATGAGTAAAGCAAATTTCATCTCCACGATGCTTTAATTTTCCGACTCGAAGCTGATATGAACGCAGTAACAGAGCATCATCTTCTGGATCTAGAAAAGCTTCCGTCTCTGGTTCTTCATCGAAAAGGGCCAGCAATTGCTCGTTTTGATTTCGAATCCAACGTTCAGCTTGTTTAAATTCTTCTTTTGAAAATTGTCCTTCCAGATCATCGCGAATCGCTTCAAAATCTGTGATAACATGGAGCCAATCTTGTACCGCTTGATATGTAGAAGCCAGACCTCTCGTTGTTTCAATACGCGCACGCAAGCGCATTTCTGTCTTGGGATGGAGCTTGATTCTACTGACCAAATCAGGAGGAAAATCAGATATTTTACGTGGGAGTTGCTGAAACAAATTTCGAACAAGAGTTCTTGACCACTTCGACCATGTGGTGACGAAAACCCCCGACACGCCTAGACTAGGCAAGACGTTACGTACATAGTCTCGCATGGCTTTTCCCCAAACAATAAACATCATATTTCTTGGGTGGAATCTCTTTGGATCTTGGAACGTCAGATATGCCAATCTATGTAGCGCCACAGTTGTTTTACCCGATCCTGCAGAACCCCGAATTACTATCGCACCATCAGTTTGTGCAGAAATCAGATCAAACTGATGTTCATCAATTAATGCTGCTATATCAGGAAGAAGCTTACTCGATCGAAGTTGGGCTCCTGCTCCAAGTGCTGAAGTCATCGTGCTCCCTGCTCTTAGAGTACTTCCTTCTCCTCCTGCAAGCATCATACTCTCTTCAGATAGCTGTCTCCAATCTTGGTTATTTTTCACCAAAACAATATAGGAGTTGCTAATCCGCCTGAGATCTCCTCCTTGAATAAAAAGTGTTCGACGAACTGTAACCTCTCCTTCTCGATCCCTTCCAGCTATTTTCTCTTCGTATTCTTCACCTTCTTGATAGCGATAAAATATCTTAGAGATCGGTGCATGACGCCAGTCTACAATGTTGAGCCCATGGTCAAGCATGGTACACTTTCCCAAAAAAACATCTCTCTCAACACCATCTTCCGATAATCTCAGATGTGCAAAATAAGGAGAGTCCGGATTTACCTCTTCTTTCTTTTGAGATCGTTCTATCTGGTCCATAATATGGTTGAGATGATTCATCTGTTCATAAAGGGCAGGAAGATCTTCTCCCTTCGCCCCAATAATCTCATCACGAAGAATGAGCATCTCGTTGTGAATTTTTTGGGGAGATCTACCTGCTCCCTCGGGATATTCATTGATCACCTGTATCGTTTTATCAAGCAATCGTTCTTCTTCTTTGATTATTGCGATACTCTCTTCATCCATGATCACTCCAAAATAGCGACTAAAACTAATTGATTTTCGTACGAGCTTCAAATTCTCGCCCTAAATACACAATCGTCGAATAAGCTCCCAGCACAGCTGTACCAAGAATCGACCCCCACATAACATACGACAAACTCCACAATGATGCGATCATCGCAACCACCAACAAAACAGAGCAGACTTTTCCGCTTAACAATGGTTTATTCGGAGGGCTATGTCCACGAACATACTGCGCTACATAATACGGAACCATTGGAATTTGAATCCACTCGCGTGTAAAAAGTAAGCACGAAGCCCACCAAGGCATCCAATCAAATACCACCAAAGACCATCCTGCATTGATATTAAAAATCTTATCAACCCAACCGTCTGCAAAACCACCAATATGAGATTCTGTGTTCATCTTTCTTGCTATAACTCCATCAATCACATCACTGATAGCTGCCAATAGCAATACAATCGTAGCAATAAAAGGTACTGCTGCGACAAAAGGAAATATCAAGGCCAAAGGCAAACGCATAAGCGTTATGAAACCAGACAAGTTCCAAAGTTTTCGTATATCAAGTGTTTCGTGTATCGTCATACTACAGGGAAATCATCAAAAGAACGTAATAACGTAAAAATCACAAAGATTATGCTCGTACAAAACTCAAAAACAAAACTGTTGCACAATCGTTCACTTATCTCCATTGATTTGAGTACCATTGCTCCTGTTCCAAAACAAATGTGCAACGATTATTTTCCCTGTCGAGAACGAACATCTCTCGTACATACATTGCCAAAAGAACCTCTGGTAAATATCCTTAATGAGAATTTGTTCTCCATATGACCAAAGGACGTGCCATAATGCATACTCTTGTTTTTCAATCATATAAGCAAAAATTACCGTATTGGTTACATCTATGTCAACAAAGCGTTCAATCCTGGAGTGCAAATCATCGGTACGACTATGCGTTTCTCG
Source organism: Deltaproteobacteria bacterium (assembly GCA_002683315.1). GTDB lineage: Bacteria > Myxococcota_A > UBA796 > UBA796 > UBA796. Next base: position 5,353 of record NYTD01000039.1, read on the forward strand.
GAGATGACATATTTCACTTCAATCCTCCTTGGTTCGATATAAAAGTACATGACCGATTACCAATCCGGTCTGATCTTTCTCGGCTTTTGTATACACAAAGCGCATTACATCAATATGAACGAGTCGTATGGATGGACATAGATTGCTTTGTATTTGCGCCTGACCATCTGATCCTTAAAAATGAGCCCTATACATTTGGACAAGAACGATGGATCCAACCACATCCCAAAAAAGGATGGAAAATCTACAACAATGTATGCAACGCATTTTTTCAATTCCAACGCAAGAATCCATTTCTTTTGTTTTACATCGAAACTGCAAAAAAAATGATTCAAAGAGTCGACAAAAACCACATCGCTCCTCAGATGATCGGGCCTAAACTACTCACAGCTTTGCATAACATTGCTCAGCTATCTACAACCACCATGATTGGTAGTGCCAGTCCTTGGTTGATCCAAGAATGCGCGCAAGGAGGAGGACCTCTTGTACAACATGTGGAGAAAAGTATTGTTAAAACACCTTGTGCGGCACTCAATCTATGTAACTCTTTGTTTGAAGAAGAAGGTACGCTATTAAAGGCCATGGCATACCTAAAAGAATACGGTCCTATCGGTTCCAAAAAACATAAAAACTAATATGATAACTGTACGTTATATTATACGCATTCATTGATATTACGTTCTGTAGAAATTATTGGGGCATTTGCGAAAGACATTTGAGTACAATAAATTATAATTGTTCATGACATAATATAAATCTATCTTTTGGAGAAAAACATGAAATCCGCTTTACTATGGCTTCTTGTCATTGGATCCGCATCCGCTGGCCTCACAGACTATATCGCACAGATTGAGATCCCTCCTTGCTCAGATGGTTGGGCTGAATGTGTTGTTGATGGTGACGTTGTTGATGTCATGGGTCAAGAGCATGATGGCTATCTATACAGCAATAGTGACCGCGTAGATTTTTGGACATTTAAACCCTTGAAAAACCTCTCTCCCTTTGCTTCTTTTTCTTCATTTCCTGATGTAGTTGCTGAAGTAGAAGAAAAAGAAGAATA
>NYTD01000040.1 GCA_002683315.1 Deltaproteobacteria bacterium
AGCTTGCGAAGAGAACATACAATCTACATATTCTTCTTCTTGCTCCATTTGATGGGCTTTTTTGACCTCTTCCGTACACTGAGAATAATTTTCATACTCTCCTTCGTAGTGCGCTCGATAACATTCCTTGTATACCAAACATTTTGTATGTGCATACTCTTCGAGAAAATCTTCCCATGTATCTACTTGAACACTACACCCTGTCCATACCAAAATACACATCCACATGAGACTTCGCATTATTACCCCTTTGAATCAATCACCAACGTGACAGGCCCATCATTTACCAACTGAACCTGCATCATAGCACCAAATTGTCCTGTCTCAACAGAAGAAATACCTATTTTTCGTAGCTGAGCACAAAAATATTCATACATGGGTACGGCATGCTCTGGTCGAGCCGCTCCCCCAAAGTGCGGACGACGCCCCTTTCGACAATCTCCATACAGCGTAAACTGAGAAATCACCAATATTTCTCCCTCTTCGTCAATAACAGAACGGTTCATCTTTCCTTGTTCGTCAGCGAATATTCGTAAGTGCGCAATTTTTTCTGCCATCCACTCTACTTCCTTAATCCCATCATTGGGAGCGATGGCTACCAGAACGACCAACCCAAAATCAATCGATCCCACGATTTCATCTAAAACCGTAACCGAAGCTGCTTTGGATCGCTGTACCACAACACGCATTATTTCTCCCCTATATTGTTGCTATTGTGCACCATATACCCAATATGCAGGGAAATGCCAAAAGAATACGATCCCACATCTTATCCCATCGATGCCCAACTATCGCTCCCAGTAGGCATCCACAAATAAATCCCCCAAAATGACTGGGATTGTCAATATTGGGAATGATCAACCCAACAAACAAATTTACACTTCCCCAAAACAATAACCTCCGACGCAGTAAATCTCCCAATTCTCCACGCATCTCATCTCTATACTTCCATCCAAAAACACACAGCGCAGCCAACAAACCAAAAATAGCCCCGCTTGCACCTACGGTACGTGTAGCGCCCATACTCCATGATAAAAAAGCACCTGCCAATCCAGAGAGATACAAGATTTCCAGACTTCGAAACCAACCAAAAATAGCCTGAGACAACCTTCCCAGAGCAAGAACCGCAAGTGCATTAAAGACAAGGTGTACTAAATCACCATGCAACAATAGCGAAGCACTTAATCTCCACAACTCACCATTATCAATACGCTGGGCATTTAATGCCCCCGATGAAAGCAACTGTCGCGCAGAGGCGCCCCATATCCAATCCACGCGTGAAACCCAAAGATGAACCGCAAACAATACCAAAACCAAGATCCACGACTGATACGATTTTGCATGTGCATCCCAAATTTTATCTTCCAATGATGTTGCTATGGGTTCCATAGATACACTTCTTCAATCGGTCCTTTTTGATATCCCAAAGGCCAAAATCCCAACATCTCACTGTAATATCCAACGGAGTGCGCCTGATCCAATAACACTCTTCTCCCTATCGTTCCTGTGTATACTTGGGTTCGTGAAAAGCCTTGTGGAAAACTTCCTCCAACCGCCTGCTTGGGCACAAGAACAGAAACACTCTCTCCTTTCCACAACTGCATACCCTTTTGACGCATAGCCCATCGAAAGGTCCATTCTCCCGAATATTGAGCCTGTACGTCGATTTCTTGCACAAGATTCCATGTCTCTTTCGCATGATTGTGCTCAAAAATTGCAACCAATGCACTCAAAGTCAATGAAGAAAAAAGTATCAGATACCGAAAAAAACCACCTTCAGAGCATTCTCGCATGATCAAAACAACCAGTGGAATCATTCCCAGTATCAGGTATCGAGGAGAAGAAAAATTATGAGTACTGCACACCCCTACAAACACCGTTATCCACCAGACAGAAAAAAAGTCCATCCGGCGAATACAAAACACCACTGCCATCACTGCAACGGAAATCCAAACAACAGCAAGTATCATACCCAATATCGACATATCTGGCGTTCCTATCCATGCAATCGGAAGAACAAACAATAGACTCCAAATATTTTTTTTTCGGAAGAGCAGCAACAAAAAAGGCATCCCCAACAGAAGACGCATAAAAAATCCTGTTACTCGCCCCCAAACTGGTCCCCGATCTACATGATCTGCTGTCGATAATACGACCGCCAAATGAGATTGCCCATATATCGACCAAAGCCATACTTCTCCAAGTCCCCATGTACATGCAAATCCAGCCAGAATAGGCCACATACCTTTCCACGTTCGATACGAAAATAATATCGGAACCCATAACAACAGTGCCGGATACTTAATCCAGCAAGAACATCCCAAAAATACACCACACAAAAAACGCACTCGCTTTTGATCTTCGGTTGCTGAAAGATACAACATCATGGCCAACATACCAAGAGCAGAAAACATCAAATCAGGCATCATCGACCTAGCCCCTACCATAAGAACGATCGGAGAAGACATCCACGCAAGAATAGACCACTTATGCTTGGAAGAGGAGGTATGATGAAAAAGAACCCAACTCGCAGAATATCCCAATATGAGTCGAAATGGAAAACCCAAAAAAAACTTCATCCACATGATGGAAGAGCCAAAGATCTTTGTTGCAATCCAAACCCAGTATAAAAATAAGGGAGGATGCGCGTAGCGATAGCTGTCTGTATATGGAGGCCATGGCAAAGTCCAATCGTATGGTCGTGAAAGGGACATGGACTGGGCGATATACAAATAGCTCTCTTCATCAAGAACAGGATATGAGCTGGCCAAAACACTGCTTAAAAAAGCATAGACCAAAGCATATCCAAAGATTTTTTTGTGCATTACACCGCTACAGAAAATTCTCGCAACACCTGATTGAGAGACGTCTTTTTATCTGTGCTCTCTTTTCGCTGTCCTATAATCAACGCACATGGTACACCATAACTTCCTGCTGCAAATTCTTTGGGAATACTACCCGGAATAACCACAGATCGAGCAGGAACGATTCCACGATACTCTTTGGGCTGATCTCCTGTGACATCGATAATCTTTGTGGAAGATGTCAACACAACATTGGCACCCAAAACCGCCTCTTTACATACGCGAACACCTTCAACCACAATAGATCGTGAACCAATAAATGCACCATCCTCAATGATCACCGGTTGTGCTGAAGGAGGTTCCAACACACCACCGATTCCCACACCACCTGAAAGATGTACACCTGCTCCAATCTGTGCACATGAACCCACAGTTGCCCATGTATCAACCATGGTTCCAGAACCCACATATGCACCGATATTGACGTATCCTGGCATGACAATCGCACCACGCTCTAAAAAAGCACCGTATCGAATATGACCAGGAGGAACCAGACGAACCCCTTGTGCCTCTAGATTTTTCTTGAGAGGAATCTTATCATAGAACTCGTATGGACCTATTTCATGCAACTCCATCTTGGAACAGCGAAAGAAAAGCAGTATCGCTTTCTTGATCCAATCATGCACAAGCCAATCATCTCCTTGCTGTTCAGCAACACGAATGCTGCCGCTATCCAATAATGCAAGCGTCTCTTCTACTGCTTCTTGGTCAAGCTCTCCCCCTGTCCAAGAAGCCTCAATTCTCTCTTGTAATGTCATGTTGATTTCCTATTTCTTTATGGTTGGATATGCTTCGACCAAATCTTGATCGCTTCTACACAGCCCTCTATATCCGGAACCATTGCCAAACGCACATAATTGGAACCGGCATCTGTGATGGCAAACATAGAGCCTGGAGAAACGACGATTCCCAAATTCAAAAGCTCAATCGCATACTCTTCTCCATTCTGTTCTGTCGGCACACGTAACCAAAGATACAAAGAAGCTTCTCGACCAAAAAATTCCCAGCCTTGCTGATCGAAAAAGGAAAGAAATAAAGCCTTCTTTTTTGAAAACAAAGCACGACGTTTTGCCACATGCTCATCATCTGACCACGCCAAGGTCGCTGCTTTGGTGACAAAGGTCTGCGGAACCAGCCCTGGATTGGCTCGAAAGCGAATCAACTGCTGCATAATCTCGGGATCGCCTGCAACAAATCCTGATCGATATCCGGTCATTCCGGATCGCTTTGACAAAGAATGAATCACCAACACATTGGTTAAATCTCCTTCTAAAAGTGATGCGGGAGGCTCTGTGTCATAAATATCTGCGTAGGTCTCATCGGAGATACACACAATGTTGTACTTTTGGCATATATCCACCGTCTTTTGTAAATCCTCGCGTGACATGGACACACCCGATGGATTGTGTGGAGAATTCAGCCAGATGATACGTGTCTTTTGGAGCAGCTCTTCCGGAAGTGTCCAAGGACGAAAGACATAATCTCCAGATAAAGGAACCGGATGAGGAATCCCTCCCGCAAACTTTGCTCCACGATAATACGCTGGATATCCCGGATCTGGAAACAACACATATCTGTCTTCTGCTTGTGGATCGACAAACAACATCGGTGCATGAAAAACTGCTTCTTTTGCTCCCGAAACCGGAACCACATGAACGTCTGGATCCAATACGGTACCATACCTTCGCTTAACATACCCCACAACACTCTCACGAAATTCTTGGGTTCCTCGCACCGAAGGATATCCACAATGTGGAGGAATCGCTTCTTTTAGAGCATTTCGGATAAATTCTGGAACCGGCTCAATTGGGTCTCCTACACCAAAGTCATACAGTATCTTCCCTTGTGCACGAACCTGCGCCTTGCGCTGATTTAGAGCTTGTTGTGGGTATGTGGGGAGTGCATCCAGCACAGGATTATAACGGGCCATAATATTTCCTTCTTCTTCATCCGACATTATGTTGCTTTTAGCCTGATCTATGAGTACATGAAAAGGAACCATGGAGATTTTTGATGTTTTGGATGATGCTTTTTTCCTGTGATACCATAACAGAGCAATACAATGTTGCCGCAGACCCTTCAGATGATACCGAATTCATCTTTACCGTGCCCAAGGGAGCCAATGCTCGAAAACTTGGAACTCCGTTGCAAAAAGAAGGAATTATCGATAATGGTGATGATTTTGTGACCTACATCAAACTCAGCAAAGAAGGAAGTTGTATCAAAGCAGGAAACTTCTCCTTGCGCAGAGATATGACTCCCAAGAAAATTCTGGAGACCATGTGTGGAACTCCACTGGCAAATGACAAGGCTTTCACCATTTTGGAAGGATGGCGAATCAAAGAGATCGATGACGCCCTCACAAAAGAAGGCTGGATCAAAACAGGAGAATACAAAAAGGCTGTTGAGAATCCAAGCGTATTTTCGGCAGATTTTCCTATTCCCAATGATACACTTGAGGGATATCTCTATCCTGAAACATACATGCTCAGTCCCGCTCGATTTACCGTGCAGTCTTTTGTCCAGCGTCAACTCGACACGCTTGATAAAAACTTCTATACACCCAACAAATCCGATATCAAATCAAGCAAACGAAGCTTCCACGAAATCATCATCATGGCTTCCATGCTCGAACGAGAAGAACCGACTCCGGCACAGCGCCCTCTTGTCTCTGGAATCATCTGGAAACGCCTTGATAACAATTGGAACCTTGGAATTGATGCTACAAGCCGATACACACTCGATGTATGGAATGATCGCAAAGCCTTCTTAAAAAAGCTCCGCGATCCCAAAGATCCATACAATACTCGCCTTAAACCCGGGCTTCCTCCAACTCCGATCGGAAATGCCAGCACAGCTTCCATGGAAGCTGCACTCAATCCAAAAGAAAGCGAGTATTGGTACTACCTGCACGATGCCAACAAGATTCTTCGTCCCGCAAAAAACGCCAAAGGGCATGAGCGAAACCGTAGAAAATATAACGTGTATTAAGCGCCGAAAATGGAATTCTCATGAGTAAGGTTATTCAGAAAATCGTACATTATCTCTCTTCTTCACAATACCACAACCGAGAACAGAACTATAAACGAGCCTCTGATCTATACCAAGCATCGTTTCGAGAAGAACTTCTTCTCTCACTCTCTTCTAAAGCTGAACGCATTCGATCTTCGAATTTTCGTTATCAAATCATTACTGGAGAAGGAAATATTACAGAAGATGTGATTCGAGGGAATCTGTACGAAGAGAATGGAGACTATATTTTAGAAGTCACATCCGAGCTGTACTACAATGTCGAAGGAAATATTTGCGCTACAGTAGCATACAAAGATCATTTGCAAGACCTACTTGAAATCGTATTAGAACGATATGTTCCGCACGAAGATGCACTTTTGGACTTTGAATACGGTGAAGTAGGCGGAAATACGGGAGGAGAATATAACTTCTACATACACAGTGCTACAGGAGAGCTGAATTCAAACCCAGGATTTCTCACAAACAAACGTGGAAATCCTATTTCTAGCGACACCAAATATGTCGATCACCTCAGTGGAGAATATACATATTTCTTTGATGGTGTAGAGCGATCCAAAACCTTTGTATTGGCATATCTGCTCACAGAAGGAATTACGCTATCGGAGCCACTGTACAAAGAAGAAGATATTCTACGTGACTTCATATACGAAATTTTACCGACGGGAGTGCTATACAATCAACAAGCCCTAAACAAAATTCGAAATGTTGTTCCATACTTGGCCTACCAATCCAAAGAAGAACTTCAACCACAAGTGTCAAAGCTATCTGCTTTTGATGTAGACAAGATCCAAGCCTTTCTCACTTTTCTTATACAAGAACACTTTGTTCATACGCCTGACGTTGACTCTTTGTATGCTCTTGCACAACAGGTGGTGGATATATTGGATCAACAATACACCTCATTTACCGATACGCCAGAAGAATTTACTGACTGGCTTTGTTCAAAAATTCCTTCCTTAGATCTAAATATAGAGAGCAAAACACTTTTTCGATTTCTTCAAAACATAAAGAAAATCCACACTCTTATATCCCATAACGATATCTCTTTTGTCAATCAGGGATTGCTGTTGCTCGATTCTATCGTCACATCTGAACATCGGCTACGCATGTATATTCCATACCCAAAAGAATGCATCGATATGACTGCACTCAAAATGTTTATGATTGATAAAGATTGGAATCATCGCAACTATATTTATACATGGTTAACCGGAACAATTGCGGGTCTAAAGAAACCCTGGGCCCGCAGTATACAAAGCCTCGACCTGACCCAAAATGGATTGGTAGAGCTACCTATTTCTCTCAAAAACCTCACCAATCTTACGCATTTAGATCTGCGCAACAACCCATTAAAAGTCATTCCTAGCGATATTATTTCTCTTCCCTGCTTGAAACGACTTGATATTAGAGGTCTGAATGTCAGTGACGTAATATTCCCCAAAGGAATACTCAATCATATTCTTTATGATGCGCACACCCAGTGGCCAAAAGATTTTGACCATCAAAACTGTGGTGCCATCGGACCACATGCAAACCTATCTAATACGGACCTTTCTGGGCTAGATCTATCCGATCTCGACCTATCCAAAGCCAACTTTTCCAATGCAAACCTAACAGATATAAATCTATCAAACGCAATCATATGCGGAGCTTTTTTCTCAAACACAGATGTACACAGCTCTAATCTGTCCAATGCTATATATGACGCGAATACCCAATGGCCTGATGGTTTTGACTATCAAAACTGTGGCGCCATCGGTCCATATGCAAACCGTACCGGCATCGATCTCTCTTTTGCTGATCTCTCTGGTGTGGATCTATCGAACGCCAACCTAACAAAGGCAATACTCACAGGAGCAAACCTATCACAAACAAAATTACATGGCTCCAACCTATCCCATGCAAATTTGGAACGAACCATACTCAACCAATCAACTCTTCTGAAGACAAATCTGTCAGGTGCACAGCTCAACGGAGCAAACCTATCACACGCACATATATCTGATTCCAATCTGTACAAGGCAAATCTACATGCAGCGATTTTGATACAGACCACCTTCGAAAATGTACATGCGAAACACACTGACTTTACAAAAACGGCGCTCTCTTATGCCAATATCGTCAGCCTATATTATGATGCCGAAACCAAGTGGCCAAAAGGGTTTGACTATCAAAACTGTGGCGCCATCGGACCAAAAGCAAACCTTGCTGGTAGAGATCTATCTTGCATAAACCTATTGAACATCGACCTCTGTGATGCAAACCTAA
>NYTD01000041.1 GCA_002683315.1 Deltaproteobacteria bacterium
CGTATCATCACAGTCATCTCCGAAAAGAACACCTCCAGGAGGAGGAGCACATGCATCATCTTCCATCATCTCTGCACCGTGACCATCTCCGTCAGCATCATAATAGTAGGAGCCGGAAGTACTATAATCTACATCTGAATCTTCATCATCAAAAAGACCATCGCAATCATTATCGAATCCATCACATATTTCAAGACCATCGGGATTGATATCACCATTGTGATCATCACAATCTTCCGCTACACCTACGTATCCATCCAATGGATTACAGTCTTCTGATATCGATTCGGGATCTCCATATCCATCTCCATCCAAATCCGCATACCATTCTTCTTGAAGATCTTCGTCAATCACATCATCACAATCATTGTCCAATTCATCACATCGTTCTGGAGCACCAGGATAACTATCTGCCTGTGCATCATCGCAATCAGTTCCAGTCAGTGCAAGATACTCTCCTGCTTCACATGCCTCTTGCGGAGCATTGCCATCACCGTATCCGTCTCCATCTGCATCCGTATAAAAAGTGAGCAATACATTTTCATCTACAGATCCATCACAGTCATTGTCAACCCCATCACAAAACTCCTCTGCAGCTGGATTAACGTTGGGATCAGCGTCATCACAATCATCGTCAAAGAAACCATCTCCATCTAGATCTTGTATGACGATATCTTCTGTTGTTTTTTCTGAGGATCCATCACGACAAGCAAACATTAACATGCAATAGAACATCTATTCTCCTTGTTATGATATACAGTATCGCATAATTTTATATACTCCCAAAATCGAGTTCATTTCTATTTCTCATTTTTCTATGAATTTTGATACATTGATGAATGTATCTTCTACGAGGTATTCATGCTTTTCTTTCTTCTCTCTTCTCTTTTTGCTAATCCCCAATACAAAGTTGGTGTTGAAGCCCTCAAAAGAAAGGATCTTTCTGTAGCTGAACGTGCACTAAAAAGCTGTATAGACGACGAACACCACAACCTAAAATGCCATTGGGAACTCGGATGGGTGTATTGGCTCAAAAGCGACTGGGATCGTGTCGTGAATCACTGGGGCATTGTCCGAAAAATAGATCCAAACTACAAAACGATACAAAAACACCTCCCTCAAGCTGAAGCAAAACAATCTTCAAGAAAAGAATCTTCTCTATCTGTCAAAGATGTAACCGCTCTTGATGATATTTATCGCGTACAACAGTGTATAAATCGCAGTGACAGCATTCGAAGTCGTACCCAAAAATATCAGGTCAACCAAAATATCACGCTATTTCTTACAGACTGCAATGAAATAGAGCAAGGTCCCCTTCAAGGGAGCATGGAACGATTGGTTGTACAAAAAAGAAGCAACAGCAGTACTTATGAGGTTCTTTCACTGCCGCTTATTAATCTATCCAATCAAATGCTTGCAACACCACGCATCATTGCTGCACGATTTGAAGGAGGAATGATCAAATCAAACTATAGAAATCAAGATTGGAATATCAAACGAAGATGGAATCTCTCAAGAAATGGAGTATTTTTCCTGTCCAAAAGCAGCATCGTCAATTTCTCAGGAAGAAAAAAACTTGACTATGTTCAAGGGAAAAAACACAAATTCCAGTAATGGTTTTGGCACGATATTTTTGGTGCTTCTACCTTCTCATATCTCCCCATTTTCCTCTGCAGAGATTGGGATTGGAGCTTAGTTTATTTTGTTCCTGACGACATTTCTTTTCGTTATTACTCTGTCCTTCACAAACCCCAAGAGAGTAGCAGTAATCATATAAACCCACAAAATACAATGTTTCTTGTATATGATACGGGTTTGTATTCATAAAGTGCAATACATCTTGTTTCGATGGGCGAGTATTCATCCAACGCTGCATCGTATGACTGATACAATCTTTTTGATCTGCGCTCACATACCGTATGCACAGATCCAACTGTGCCAATACCTGTTTCGATGGAAAAGCATCCAATATTTCAAATGCGCAGTCAGAAAAACCAGCACATCCATCCATTAATTCTTCAAAGTTTAGCTCTCGTCTTTGTCGGACAATCTTGGCTCCCCACACATGACGACATGCTTCTTCCCACTCTTGCGTCATCGAACAATAATAATGCACATCTTCTAGTGTCTCAAGATGCTCTGCTTTTTGATAGATACAATAGGAAAAGATATCTCTTCTCGCATATTTTCGACATACCAAAAACTTTCCGCTCAGTCGTACTTTTTGATGCTCTTGAAGAGGAGAAAAAGATGATTTTTCCTCCTCTTGTGCACAACATACGACCACAATCCACCACATTACAAACTCCAGTACGCTTCGACTCTTGGTTTTCGATATTCTGCAGCAGCTGTATGTACAACTAGATTTCTTTGCTTGTACACAATCCCACGATTGTGCCCATGACCACACAAAACATGTAGATTTTTTTCTGGATGTTTTAATGCAAATCTCTCCAAGACCTCCCCTACCGCAACACAAACAAAATCAGCGGTCCAATTCGGATCTCCTGCTTTTCCTTTGTACCAACATGCTTCCTCAAATGGAGGAACATGCGTCAAAACCCAAATGGTTTGTGCATCTATACATCGGAAAAGCTGTTCTAATAGACGATTGGCCATCATCGAACCTCGTGCCAAAAGACGATGATAGATTTCATCTCTTGAGATATCCGATAAATCTTTGATCAATCGATGGTCGTTTATTCGAATAGGAGTATTGTGAAAGTCCCCCGCACGGGCGTCCCCCCAACCCCCAACGCCTATTAGGTTGGTCTTTTCATCAAGAACAATCCGTTCTTTGGTATCCATCCATACTATTCCATCATGATGGTGCAACATCTCTTGGAGATTATGCTCAACCTGTTCAAAAGAAGAATCATAATAGTCGTGATTTCCAAGCACAAAATATATGGGTAGTTCCGTTTGGTGATGAAATCGAACAAGCCAATCACAAACATCTGTACCTGTAGCAATATCTCCTGTTAACCACACCGCTTGTGCATCCGAATCTCGTATTTCAGTGCAAAGTGTGTCAAACCACGATGAATCTACCATATCCAAATGAGTGTCACTTAACCATGCTACCGTATTCATGATTGATTCCATACCTGTTCGAATAACGTCATACTTCTATTCCAAACCGATTCTTCTAATACCAGATCTTGCCCTTTCTTACTTGGATATTTCAATGTACATGCTACATAATACCCTCCTGTTTTTTCCTGTACAGAGGGATCATAAGCCAAAAAAATAGAGGTCTGTGCACCTTTTTTTGCTGAGATAAAAAAACGTCGTAAGAGACGAAACCCCCATCCCATCAGTCCTCCTTGATCACGAGCAAAACCCGTTTGTACAACACCAGGATGGAGGCAATTCACTGTAATTGAAGGATGACGTTTAGCCAGTGCTCTTGTATGAAGAATATTGCATAATTTGGAGGTTCCATATACCCTTTGTCCTTGATAAGAAACCGGATTATGCATGGTAGAAACATCGAGATGGGCATAATAGTGTGCCCGTGATGCAACCTGTATAATACGTCCTTCTTTACTTTTTTTTATGGATTCAATCAAGAACTCGCATATCGCGACATATGCCATGTGATTCACAGCGAATGTTTTTTCCCAACCATCTTCCGTTATCTCTTTTTGCGCAAGATATACTCCTGCATTATTGATCAAAATATCAATAATTGGGTGTTTCTCCGTAATTTCAGAGCACACTCTTCGTATCTGGTGCATCGATCCAAGATCCGCAAAAAAAGACGAGATCTTCGCATCTGGAAACTCTTCTTTCAAAAGCGAACAACACCGTTCCCATTTTGAACGAGAACGATTGATTACAACAAGTTGATCGTCTCTTTGTACAATACCGCGTGCTGTTTCATAACCAATCCCTGATGTCGTTCCTGTAACTACAATTGTCTTCATGAAAGAAAGTCTTTCGATTTTGCTCCCAGTTTTATTGCGCTATCTTCATATGAAAAACAAATAAGCTCTTCCGCTATCATCTCTTCCATAAGATCTGAAAAACGTTTATGACCTACGAAAAACTTCTTTTCACTATAATCGTGTAGTTCGGCTAATGTCGTCGTTCCACCAAGATCTGAAACCTTTTGAACCAGACCCTTCTTGGTTTTCGCAAGATGTTTTGCTGCGGCACGTTCTTTCTTCTCTTCTGGAGATAATACTGGTTCCGGAGTTTTCTCTTCTACTGCCGGCTCATGAGAAGATTCATTATTGATGGATTCTTCTTGGTTTTCTTCTGGTTCGATGGTAGCACTTTCGCTATTGTTCGATCCTTCCACATTCGCCTGCTCTTCCATCTCTTCAGAATCTTCTTCACTAGAAGAACTACTGGAATCTTCTTCTTCTTTCCATTTTTCGGACTCATCCTCAATATTTTCCTCTTCGCTTGAGGAGGAACTAGAATCTTCTTCATTCTCATCAACATCTTCAGTCGTATCCTCTGTTTGAGACTCGTGTTCTTCTGCTTGCTCTGTCTCTTCTTTGACTCTTTCTTCTTGAGAAATCTTCTCTTCACGATCAGAAACGTCTTCAACCGTAGACTCTTTACCCGCTACATCTTCCTCTATTTTATTTTTGGGATCTTCAGATACTTGTTTTGGATCTTTTTCTTCCACTGTATCTTGCTTGACAACAGGTGTTTTTTTCTTTGATATCTCAGTAGCTGTCTCATCTAGAGTTTGTGATTCTTTTTTTACGACCTCTACATCTTCTTTTTTAGACTCCTCTTGATTAGGGGGAACCCCTACACTGGAAAGATCTTCATCAATTACCCAATCCACAACATGTTTCAAGGCAAGTTTTGCTTTTCTTTTTATTCTGTTACGAATACCCATTTTTTCATCCCTTTCTAATATAAACCAGTCATATATATGATTGTTATTTGCGATACAATTTACGAATGGTGAATTTTAAAAATCCTCTATAGAGGATGCCCTAAGTCTTCTCAATATTGTTCATTTCTAAATCTAGATGCAGTACCACCACATAGACAATACAACATGTACAATTTGGAGTAAATATTAAGACATCATCCGAAGGTGAATAATCAAAATCACGTTCGTACGTCATATCCTATAATACGATACATATATCGTACACCATACATTCTGCATCTATCATGTCACTCTTCTCTATTTTTCAAAAAAAAATACACGCTCAATCCCAACCGATTCCCATTCCAGAATCGCACAACTATGTACTTATTATCTTAGATTCTTGCCGATTCGATAGTTTTGTCCAAGCCAAACCCAAATATATGAGTAAACTCGGAACAGTACAACGAAGATGGAGCTATGCTTCTTGGACTGCTCCAGCTCACTACAATCTAATGCTTGGACTACTGCCACATGAAAACCCCAAAAATGTAGTGGCGAGTACTGTATACAAAAAAGAACTACTTGAATTTTCCAACCGACTCAACATCCCTAATATTCAATTTGAACACATGCTCCCAAGAATGTGGTTACCCCAATATCTTCGTTCTTTAGGGTACTATACACAAGCCATTGTCAGTATGCCTGTCATCAACCCAAGCACACCAATCGCTGTCGATTTTGATCAATACACACTGCTAAAAAAACACAACGATCTTCGTGGAGCATTTCGATTTTTACATTTTTCCCCTGAAAGACCAACATTTTGTCTAATCAATACCGGAGAAACACACTATCCTTATGCCCCTCCCGATGAACCCACTTCACAATGGCCCAGAATCAATGGACTTCATGGAGTGTTCCGAAAATTACAAAGAGGCGAACCAATACAGAATCAATCTTTTAACCTTGATCGCCTCGCGCAATTACATCAACGTCAAATTCGTGCTGTTCATGCTGTTGATAAAGCGATAGAAGAATTATTTGACCTCCTTCCATCCAACACGTTTGTCACGATTACATCTGATCATGGAGAACTCTTTGGAGAAAACGGTTTCTTTGGACATGGCCCAATTCAACATGAAAAGGTTCTTGAAGTTCCTTTTATAGAAGGGAAGCTACGTTAACTCTTCCATTCTTCTGGAAACGGGAGAAATACATCTGCATATGCGTCAATAATGCTTGATTCTTCATGTCCAAGCATTTTCATCAATGCTGAAGCCGACTCTTCTACTGATCGCAATAATTGCCAATACAACATTCGAAGAGCACGAATTCTCTCTTCTGATGTAGAAGATCTTCCAGATAAGGTACATCGAGCCGATGTCACCGCACAAGACGCTTTGGCTTGATACAATTTCCAATCCATACCCAGTAGCTGCATCGCCGCTGGCTCTCCATGCCGCTCACTATCCCAAATAACATTTTCAAGCTGATCAAAATAGGTACACAACAATTGGATGCCCGAATGATCTGGACGCCACATCCTCTGGATGTCTGTAAACCAGAAGTCTCCCCCTAGACCTTTCGCTATAGAAATATACCGTGGTTTTTTTGCTTCCTCTGTGGATACAAAGGAAAAATATTCACTGCAATTTTCGTATGCCAAAACCTCACCATCAATACTCGACACTTCATCAATATCAAGGGAAAGAACCAAAACCTGATCTTTGTTATCTTCCAACTCCTCCAAAAGACGAATCTCTTTGTCAAGAAGCATCATACGACGATTGCCTGCAGCATCATAAGAAATAACCATACCCGAAGAAACACGCAGATCTTTAATCTTTGCACGAATAATTCCTGGAGGGCCCTTGGCCATGTACTTTCCTTGAAGTTCAATTCCATGTACGATCAAACGATCTACAAATGGGTGTCTAGACTGCAAATGTGAATACAATACACGATTGGCTGTATCTGCCACAGCCTCAAGACTTTGTATATCGATAGCATTACCATTTCTTGGATGAAAGACACTTCCTCGAACACCTGGAATATCAACTGATATCCAATTTTTCGGATCCGCACTGTCAAAATACTTTGTCATGTTTCTTCTCCCGTTTCCTCATCAACAAAACGAATTTCCCACTCTACAGGAATTGCACCATAATTGATGGGATTAAAATCAGCAGGCCAGATTGTTTTTTCGTTGTATACTGCCCCTCTTAAGTCTGCAAGGGTAAAGTCTGCTTCAGATAGATCTGCACCAAGAAATCGAGCTTCTCGTAAATCAGCACCATAAAAGATTACTCCTTGACAATTAGAACCCTCAAATTGTGCTTGAACCAAAAGTGCTCCTTCAAAATTAGCTTTTCTACATAATGATTTTTGAAAATTTGCTTCATTTAGCTGTGCTTTCCGAAAATCAACTTGCTTTAGGCGAGCTCCTCGAAAAATAGCCTGTGTCGCTTCCGCTTCATAAAAGTGAGACCCAAATAAATCTGCCGATGTGAAATTAGCACCTTTTAAAAGAGCAAAGTCAAAATTTGCTTCTCGTAATACTTGCTCTGAAAAGCTTTTCCCTTTTGGTCGCTGTGCTTGAATTTTTGTTCCTTGCACATTCTCACCTTGTACGTTTGCGCGCATCCATTCTTTTCTATCTGCCATGATTGCTCCTCACATCCCTAAAAAGAATAAGACCTCCAATACATATACACAACCCAAATTATGCGTAAAAATACTCTTGCTGTTTTTATTATAAAAATTCTCCATGAACCAGAAAACAAAAAGCGCCGCATTCGCGGCGCTTAGAGTCTCTTTACGACAGACTTAGCTGAGGAGAGAGATGATGGACTGAGGAATTGCTTTCGCTTGTCCAAGAGCCGCAACACCAGCTTGTTGCATGATCTGGTAACGAGTCATGTTCGCTGATTC
>NYTD01000042.1 GCA_002683315.1 Deltaproteobacteria bacterium
ATTGGAATATGCCTTCTAAATAGAAAAGAACGAGACATACAGAAATATAGTTTTTTGATGCTTTTGTTAATGCTCTGCATCTCTTATGGGCCAAAAGACTTACATCATTATGCCTTAATCACTCCCATATGGGCTTTATGGAGTACTGTTGTCGCGCAACATATGCGAAAGTGGATTATCGCTCCGTTTGTTCTCAGCGGAATTTTGATGTGTATTCACACAGATGATATTCTTGCTCAAATCAATGTTCCGACCTTCAACGCATCACAACAGAAAGATCTTTTGCACATGCTTGAACAAGAAAAAGTACAGCACCTGATCACAATGGACTATGAGGTATACGGGCTTCTTGAATATCTTAATGCAGATATTGAGATATACCATGGATGGGGTGCCATATCCCACAAAAGATATAGAGCCTTGCCTGAGCTCATATCAAAAGCTGAACATGGACATCTTATCGTACTCAAATCTTCCATGCCAATGAGATACAATCTCAAGCCAACTGTAGATATGATGACAGACGCTGCACAAAAAAAAGGACTTCATATCGAAGTCCAAAATCACAATGAGCAATGGATGCTTGTCCGCGTTTATAAATCGGCCACAGAAGAACGTTGATCGAATAGATCCATATAAGGAGAAGTCTCTCGCATAAAATCAGACATGGACGATGCAGGAAGCGAACGTCGCTGTATTCCATGGTAATCGATTGGATCGATGTTCTTTCTTCCTTTATCAAGCTGATAGTGTAGATGAGGAGCTGTGGATCGGCCTGTATTTCCCACCAAGCCAACAACAGTCCCGGCTCGGACGGACTGACCTGTTTTCACTTTTACTTCAGAAAGATGAAGATATTTTGCAAGTACACCATCAGAGAATTTTACTTCTACACAACCACCATTATATGCATACGATCCAAAATTGACTCGTGTCACGACACCTGTTTTGGGTGAAACAGTAGGCTCGCCAGAGGGAGCTTTGAAATCCATACCCTTATGATTGGGACGATCTTTTAGCAATGACGTAATTTGTTCATAAGCTTTGATTGGTGAATTCTTTAGACGATATGCAGCTTCAGTCCCTTCGGAAGACCAGTAGCTTGGGTAGTTATCAAAAGGAGCCTGCCATCGATATGCAGAAAATGTTTTCTTTTTCTTTTTGGAGTGAAAACGAGCTGCAGCAATATCTGGAATCCCATCATCACCTATTTTGTATACAACCTCTACCAAGTCTCCTTTTTGGAGGTCTCGTCTCATATTGATGTCAAACATAAACAAACGCGAGTATACGGCACTTAGCGCAGAACCATGATTGGGTGCAGCCTTCGTAAACGTTTGAGATAAAGAGCGACTGACTCTTAATTGAAGGACATTCCAGTCTTCAGAAATTGTGATGGGTTCTTGTATTGGCTCAACCTGTTCAATAGATGCACCCACAACTGTTTCTATCTGTTCTGCAGAATCTACATCGTTTCCAGATATCTTTTCTATAAGGAAAACAACATTGATGGCCATTGAGCACCCCAATAAACCGACAATCGGCCAACGTATGTCAAAAGGAAAATTCATAACGACTTCTCTTGTAAAATGTTCTTATGTATCATGATAGATAAGTCTTGCCATGTCAAGTCTTTTGTGTATTTTTCTGAGAGTAAATTCAGACATAATCTAATTAGATAAACAAAGTTCAAGGTATATTTTATCCGTTGTCAAAAATGACAAGATGTGAATGTACTTCGTACTTTCTATTCAATGACCTTGATGTAGAATTATTTTATTTGGATGATTTTCTCTCCAAATATCCCCGATTTTCCTCCTTCTTTGTAGGCCAATGAAATATCTGTAATCTTTGCATCTTTTTGAATGCCCTTCACCATATCATATACTGTCAATGCAGCACTTGTCACAGCCATCATCGCTTCCATTTCTACACCTGTCTTCCATTCATTGCATACCTCTGCAATAATATGAACACCTCTTGGACGTTTAATCTGCAATGAAACAGATACAGAGTCAATTGGGATAGGATGACAGAGCGGAATTACCTCTGAAGTCTTTTTTGAGCCACAGATTCCTGCTAGTTTTGCAATCGACAGAACATCACCTTTGTGCACATCGCCTTTTTCTATCACATCAAGTGTCTCTTTCGATATTTCTATCCATCCTTGCGCTTGTGCCACTCTGTATGTATTGGATTTTCGAGTGATGTTGACGATATGTGGTGACCCATCCTCCGTGAGATGTGTTAATTTGTTGCTCATGAGACTTCCCCTTCCTCGATTCACGCGATTTATTTTGATATCTATTGGTACTTCAATAGGTTTATTTATATCGTTTCATTGGTTTGTTTCTGATACTATCGAAGAAGAATTAACAAAAAGAGGAATTACCTACCAGTCCAAAAAACGTAGCCTACTTGGACTGAACTACTATCAGCTAACCTGGAACCAAAATATCGCTTCTCGACTACATGTCCCTTTTTTATACCCCCCAACTATCACTGTATATGATGGAAAAGGAATCATCTCGCAAAGCAAAAATACACGAACATCAAAAGAACAATACCCCATCGTTGTTCACGTTCAAAATCTAGACTTATACTATCCCAAAATGAACCTTGAAGCGGAAGATTTCAATGGTACAATCTATCCAACAATTGATATTTCTTCCCCCAATCTCTCCATTACACGATCCAATGGCAAGACCAACATTACTGGAACAGTTCCTCATCCTCTAGAAGGAGACGATGTTTCATTAACCATAACAAAGGATGGGGATGAGACCGAGTTCTCTGCCTCCATTTCCTCTTTCTCATTGAAACATCCTCTGCTATCTCAAACAACCATTCACATACCCAAAAGTGAGCTAAAAGGAAATCTCAATGGTTCTAGATTGAATGCGTCACTTTCCATGATAGATAGCAACATCTCATGGTATGGTACCATTGATCTTCGCACATACGCTTCTGATATCAGCTATGATGGCTCTATTTCATTGAGCACATTACATCGTATTTTCCCATTATCTCAACCACTATCATTATCGGGCTCATTTCTCGTCAATGGAACATTTCAGTGGCCCCAAAAGGATTGGTCGCTATCTTTGGATAGTAATGATCTCACCGTATCTGGAGAACTATTCGATCCACTCCCATTCAAACACGGCACATTTTCACATACGAGTCCAAGTACTGGAAAACTGCATGTATCAGGACCACAAACCAAATACTGGACACCATACAGTAAACTCGGATGGATGGCAAAAACAGCGATCGCTTCAGAGGACATCGCATTTTGGAACCACAAAGGATTTTCCACAAAAAGTATGGAAGAAGCCATCCAAGACTATCGTCGTAAAAAGACCATCCGAGGTGGATCTACCATCACACAACAACTCGCGAAAAACCTATTTTTATCATCTGAAAAGACCTTTGAACGAAAAGTCCACGAACTAATATATACAATCGCATTGGAACACTTTCTCACAAAAGAAGAAATTCTTACCATATACCTCAACGTAGTGGAATTTGGTCCTGAAATCCACGGGATTGACAAAGCATCTCAATTATACTTTTTAAAAAAACCATCATCACTAACACTTGTAGAATCAGCATATCTCGCTTCGATTCTACCAGCCCCAACACGTTTTTTCACTATAGCCCAGCAGTCAAAACGCATCCCAAGAGGGCGAACCGATCGCGTACTAAAAAATTTGTTGGATTCGCGAATCATTTCTAAGGCAGAATTTGATCTCGCACGCAGAACCCCTTTGCTTGTACTACCTCCTACAGAGTAATCGCCAGACGAAATCCAAGATCTTCTCGAGCAGAATTCTCTTCTGCTCTCGTTGAGGCACGCACATCTTTGGGTTGAGAATCAAAAGATCCACCTCGAATCACCCAAGATAACCCGGTTCCATAACTGACAGGATTTGTATAGATAAGATTGCCCAAATCATACACATACTCGTCATGAACCCACTCCCAAACATTTCCTCCCATATCATACAGGTAAAATGAGTTCGGAACCAACGTCGCAACCTCTTGTATTTCAGTGCTGTTCCCACAAAAATGAATACCATCACCGATAGGGGTCCCGTCATCCAAATCCAATGTCGGTATACAGCTTAAAGATTGCCCAGACTGAACTCCTCCTCCACCATTGTATGTCCAAATCGCTGAATTTTGTAGGCCGCGATTCGCATACTCCCATTCTGCTTCTGTGGGGAGACGATAACCAGAGCAGTTGTAGGGATTCACCGCTGCTTGACAGTCTACCAAGGGACCCGTTCCAGAACATGTGTAGCATGACATCGCTCCTTCAACATAAGAGAGTGTATTGGCAAATGCTGCCGCTTCATGCCATGAAAGATTCTCGACAGGACAAAGATCCCCACATGATGAATTGAGGGATGGATTGTATCCCATCAATGTATAAAACTGATCTTGATTGACCTCCGTGGTCATGATCGCAAAATCATGCGTTAAATCCACAACATGTAACGATTCGTTCCCATGACGGCCGACCTCTGTAATCGGTGAACCCATCAAAAAAACATCGGCACTAATGGCAACAAAATCCATCCCCTGTGCCGGAAAATCACAATCGGTCACATAGCAGTTTTTGGAAAGTGTTACATCATCGGATTCAATGGCAAGACCATCATCATAGGCATCGCTGGGCTGAACCAAGCAATACCAAATCTCCTCTGGATTGGTTAGACCACCCTCAATTGTATCTCCAGGATATACCGTCTGCGCAGTTGCACCTTGCCACAACACACCATCGGAAAACCATAAAATAGAAAGGTCTATTGAGTCCCCATCAGCATCTTCCATATCTGTGATGCTACAAATCAAATCATCTTGTCCCGCATACGGTTGACTGGGAATTACCTCAACAGCTGAAATTGTCGGAATGGAATTGCCTACCGTGAGAACATCAGAGGAGAACCAACTTGAATCCAAATAACCATCATTGGCTTGTGCCTCAACATATACGTCCATCCCTCTTGTCGCTATTCCTGCGGGAAGAATATCACTATTGCTTACCGTAAGAACACCATCAACATACCAATTGTATTCAACAACGAGTACATCGCCATCTGCATCATATGTCAGGGCTTGTACCGTAATATCATCGGTAGCATAGGCATATAGAGGGTCAAAGAATACATTATTGATGACAGGAGAAGAATTCTCTATGGTCACAGATGAAGATTGCTCTACTTGCTCTCCTGCAGAATCCAAGGCTGTGATGGTGCATGTCACCTCTTCTCCAGACGAAGCCAATCCCGAACTAAGTTGCAGACTCTGAGCAAGACCTATTTGTGTTCCTGTAGTTTGATTGGTCCACTCATAGGAATACGAGACGCTACCCAGATCAGGGTCATATACCGTCCCATCACACAATAACTCTTCTTCTACAGTGACATGTACATTGGGAACAATTCCAAATCCGGTAAAGCTTGGTGGTGAATTGGTCACTGCCATGATGGCGGTATCTGAGTCAAACATTCCGGTTGTATCTTCTACAACCGCTGTACATTCAAGAACATCTCCTCCTACAGCAAGAGAGGCATCGATGATAACAGTATCGGAGGTAGATATAACCGTATTTGTACTTAAGTTTGTCCACACATAACTTAATGTAGTCGCATCTCCATCCGGATCATCTACCACAACCACACATGTCAACAAATCATCGACATATGAAACAGATGGGTCTATCTCAATCGACAAAATCTCTGGGCTGGAATTTCCTACAGTTCCTGTTGCTGTACCACTATCAGAATCAAATCCATCATCTACCACAACTGAACAATTCAACTGGTCTCCCGGTGAGACGATGCTTGGATTTAGAGAAAGCAGAGTCCCAGAACCAAGAGAAGCGCCTGTCGTTGTATTTGTCCACGATATGTTGGTATTGATCGAACCATATGGATTCACTTCATCATCGTCGGACAGATTGTACAGACATTGAACATTACTTGAAGATGATGGAGAGGAAGGTGACAACGACACATTTGATAATAAAGGAGATCGATTGCTAAGTATAATATCAACGACATCCACATCACTTTCTCCTTGGACATCTTCTGCTTGAACAACACATCGAATCACATCTTGTGGTGATGCCATTGCCGCATTCAAAGCAAGCGTCGGCCCAGAACCCAATGATGTACCTTGCGTCGTGTTTTGCCACTGATACACGACTACCGGTGTTTCATCTGGATCAAAAACAGAACTTGTGCACGTGATCGTACTATCATTGTAGACGTTTGCGGTCTGACTTAGGGTTACTTGGGTCACAACAGGTGGCGTATTCCCTATCAAAATGGCCGCACTCGTTGGAATCCCTTCTGTAAATCCGTCATCTGGATATACCCAAACCTGCCAAAGTTCACCACGAGTGGTTTGTGAAGAAGATATAACATCGCTTGTTTCAGCTGTAAGAAGACCATCACGGTACCACTCATATCGCGCAGTAACAAAGTTTCCATCCGGATCAGAAAGACCAGTCACAAGAGCAGTGATATCATTGGACGTCTGAATTGGATTGGGAGAAATCGTAATGGAAGGCTGATTGGGAGGTGTGTTAATAAATAGAGATCGACTTTCGCTCACCTGGAGACCTACCGTATCCTCAACGGTAGCTGTGATGGTATGTTGTCCAGGACTTAGCTGTGCATAGGGAAATGAAATTCCACCATTACCATTTGGTGATTTTATTGAGAAGACTCCATCAATAGAGCTTTCCCAATGCACTTTTAATAAATCTGGAGGATCTTGTGGATCTGATACCTGAGCAGAGAAAGTAACGCTTTCTCCAAGATTAAATGTGGTAGATTGCTCAGGAGAGGCAATAAAGATATTAGGAGGAGATGTCACGGAAACAAGAAGTGTATCAATACACACTCCTCCAGCACTATCATCTACACGTAAAGAGATGACATGTGTATTTAAACTCAAGGTACTCGAACTAAGATTAACCGAACCATCTTGAAAGGGAAAACCTCCTCCCAACACCCCATCTTTATCACTACTCCATGTAATAACCAAGTTCTCCATGCCCGACTCAACATCAGATACAAGCCCTTCAAAAGAAAGCATCTGACCATATGCAGAAGCCGCCAGATTTTCAGGAGTGTTAATCACACACGATGGATCAGAGTTTGTTTCCACTACCGTAACACCAACTTCAGCTGAAGACTCCTTACCTTGAGAATCAATCACATGTAGTGTGATGTCATGCTCTCCAACAGAAAGAAGAGATGTATCTTCAATGCTTCCATCTCCATTTATCTCTGTAGACAAATCCAAAGTCCCATCCAAAGAACTCTTCCATGTAATTGTCAAATCTGAACGTTCATCTTCAGCATCGAAGACAAGACCACGAAATAAAAGTTTTTGGTCTCCATAATAGTACATCTCGTCTATTGGCTCTTCGATGATAACTTCGGGAGCCAATGAATCCAAGACCGATATTGAAAAGGAAGCTTCATCATCTCGACCAAATTCATTGCGTACAATTGCAGTGATTGCATCATCCCCCAAAACAGGTTCATACAAACATCGAGCTGTAAAATTCTCTTCAAGCTCTTTCCATGTGCCACAAATCTCTCTGTCTCCGACATAGAAAATACTTTCTAACAGATGTCCTTTTGTTGGATAAGATGTTTGAACCTGTATTTCTTGTGGATAACCAACAACAAATACAGACGCATCAAGATGAGAAACAATATTAATCTTGGGAGATGCACCATTGTCTTTTGAATCCAAAGAACAAGATATCAACAACATCGGACAAAAACACAAAATACGAAACATACATCACCCATCATTCATGATTCAGTATAACCTACAAAAGCAATCATTCTATGAACTACGTGTATCGACAACCCAATCAATTTCCATTAGTACGGCTATACCATCATATCGCTTAAGGAGATGTCATGCCCAAAGGAATGTTTTTTTCAGAATTTAAAGTCGGCCAGGAATTCATCACCGGTCGCAGAACAATCACAGAAACAGATGTCGTGATGTTTGCTGGTCTATCAGGAGACTACAACCCACTTCATACTGATGCTGTTTTTGCAGAAAAGACCCCATTCAAACAAAGAATCGCACACGGAATGCTCACTGTTAGTATCTCTACTGGGTTATCACAAACACTCGGTATATTTGAAGGTACGACAATCGCACTTATGCAACAGAGCTTTACATATAAAGCCCCTGTTTTCTTTGGAGACACCATACATTTAAAAATGACCGTGCAGTCTTGCCACCCATCATCCAAAGGTGGAAAAGGCCGTGTCGTATTCCGTTCAGAGATCTTCAAACAAGATGGAACATTGGTCAATGAAGGAGAATGGATGGTTATGTTTGCTGATAAAAAATAACCCATGCGTTTTCATGAAGTACTACACGGGATTTACTTTGAGGATCTTGATGTATTCGGTGTGTTACACAATGCTCGATATCCTTTGCTTGTAGAACGCAGTATTGGAGACTTTTGGAAGAAGATGGGTTGGGGTGGACTGGCAAATCTTGCTACCAACCCGGATCAGTTCCATCTCGTGCGCGTTAACCACGTTGAATACCATCGTGCAATCAAAGGCCTTGATGAAGTTCGCGTTCGGGTTTGGGTTGGAAAGCTGGGAAATACGAGCCTACAATTCGACTTTTCTATTCTCCCTACAGACCAAGATATAGTCTATGCTTCTGGGTACCGAACATTGGTCTGTGTGGATCGAATGACAATGAAACCCAAACCATGGAGCGAATCCTTTCGCACACAGCTTACCCCCTACCGTGCTGACCTGTAATTTCACCAACCAACATTGAGTTCAATATGCCACAATTTGAAGAAGGAACCACCTTAGATCGATTTATCTTTGAAACAACAAAAGCACATTCGCATGCTCAAGGTCAATTTGCCACATTATTACAGCAGCTTGCACTCGCTGCACGATTGGTTTCCGCACGAGTAAACAGAGCAGGTCTTGCTGGAATACTGGGTGCCACAGGAGAAGTCAATGTACAAGGAGAATTTGTACAAAAACTTGATATCTATGCCAACGAAGCATTCAAACGAGCATTAGAACATCCTGGAGTATGCTGCGCAATTGTATCTGAGGAAGATGAAGAACCTTTTTTTGTTCCTGAACGATTTCGTTCTGGACGATATGTTGTGTGCATTGATCCATTAGATGGCTCTTCCAATATCGATGTCAATGCAACCATTGGAACCATATTTGGGGTTTTCAGACGAAAGTCTCCTGAAGAAACCCCTGCTACACAAGATGATATCTTGCAACAAGGCAAAGAGATGGTTGCTGCAGGATATATTATCTATGGTTCTGGAACGGTATTTGTCATCTCTACAGGTGATGGTGTACATGCATTTACTCTTGATCCAAGCGTAGGAGAATTCTTCTTATCCCACCCTAATATTGTTCTTGAAGACTTCAAAAGGGTGTATTCCGTAAATGAAGGATATGCGGCACAATGGGATCCCAAATTGAGAACATACATTGAATCCTTGAAAGATGGACAACAGTCTTGGAGAGCGAGATACATCGGATCTCTTGTTGCAGACTTTCATCGAAACCTTCTTAAAGGTGGGGTCTTTATGTATCCAGGGACCCAGAAAACACCGCAAGGGAAACTGAGACTACTGTATGAAGGATTCCCCATCGCTTTTCTTGCAGAAGCAGCTGGTGGCAAAGCGAGTGATGGTACAATGGACATTCTTGATAAAACACCAACCTCTTTCCACGAAAGAACCCCTTTATTCGTTGGCAACTCCACAAATGTCGACGAGATACTGAGCGCTCTCCACAATGAATCATAACGATCCTGCAAAGCGTGTCTGTCAAAAAATCAATGGAGATACCAGTATCGAACTCCTTTTATATGTACACACATTGAACAATGGAATATCGGTAGAACAAAAACACAGACTCGATGGTCCCACAAAACCTCCTGTTATTCTCGTACATGGCTTTGCACAAAATCGATTTACGTGGGACTGCTCTACTCGTTCCATGACCAATTATCTCGCTTCGTTGGGATACGACGTATGGAATGTGGAGCTTCCCGGTCACGGTAGAAGCAAGATCCCACAAAACAAAAGCGGAGATTCATTCTCTAGCTATGTCCAAGCCCTTATCGACGTGGCAAAGTACATCGAAAAGCCCGCATTTTGGATTGGACATTCTCTGGGAGGAGCGACAGTATATGCTGCAGCATCAATGATCGAAAGATCGTATCTATTGGGGATTATTGGTCTTGCTGCACTATATCATTTTGGGCATAACCCCATCACAAATATCGTTTGCCGAATCACACAAAAAATCACCTCTTTCCCCGCGATCAATGATATCCGTATCAAGACCAAACATAGTGGACTTTTGCTTTCCAAACTGTACGGTCTTACCGATGTTGTGGGATATAC
Organism: Deltaproteobacteria bacterium; assembly: GCA_002683315.1. GTDB lineage: Bacteria > Myxococcota_A > UBA796 > UBA796 > UBA796. Next base: position 10,460 of record NYTD01000042.1, read on the forward strand.
GTTTCCACTAAGCGGGTGGTGGCCTGAAACTGTCGAACCAGATTTGTTTGAGGAGCGAATGAGACTAGGAATGGATTGGACCAACGTACAGATCTGGAAGGAAATGTCTGGATGGGCACTTCAAAAACGATTCCCCTATGCTGACCAATGGAAAAAACTCGATGTTCCTCTTCTCGTTGCCCTTGGAGATAAAGATCATCTACTGACCATCCGAGATGGTCGTCCTGCTTACCATGAATCAGGCTCTTCTGATAAAGAAATAATCATTTTCGACGATTATCATCATGAGACACACTTTGGACATCTTGATATTATTCTCGGTAAAAAAGCTCCCAAACACGTATGGCCATATCTTCACAACTGGATGGATTCACGACTTGTTTCCCAATCATAGTTTTTTCAGATAGAGTTTTTCGTATGCAAAACCACCTCAAGGTCAATACTTAGCTTGATTCATGATTGTTCTTATTCTTTTCATCTCCTGCTCTTCGTCACTTCGATTCCCTGGTTCGCTATCATACTTGGGAAGACAACCGGCATCGTATATTCCCTCGCCTCATGCTTCATACCAGGTACCAACAAAGGGACGAATATCCTCTCCATTTGGAATGCGCATTCACCCCGTTCACAAAACCCAAAAAATGCACAAAGGATTAGACATCGCCGCTCCAAAAGGAACGCCTATCTATCCCATCAAACCCGGTATCGTCACATTTTCGGGTTCACAGAAAGGATATGGGAACATTGTGATTATTGATCATGGAGAAGGTATGAGCAGTCGCTATGCACACTGTCATCGTCTCATCGCGCAAAAAGGAGAACGAGTTGAATACAAAGACATCATCGCAACAGTGGGAAAATCAGGAACAGCAACTGGTTACCATCTTCATTTGGAGATTCGCAATCACAACAGCCCCATAGATCCCCAACCTATTTTATTTGATTAGATTTTACAGGCTTTATTACTTAACGAGGTGAACATGTGTGCACACATTCGAAAAAAAATCAAACGCATCATTTGGAAAAGGCTATCTCGATTTGCAGAGTACGTTCATCCCAGCAATGCTTCTGGTAACAACACATCAAAGATGTAATAAAAAAATAACATAAAGTAGAGGAAAACATGAATTTATGTAATTAAAATTCGTTGTTTTAAAAAGCCCTTGTGATGAGTTTTGAAAATTTACAAAAGACTCAGATCTTAAAAAAAATAAAATTATTATAATGGATATAATTAGGCTTAAAGATTTAAAAGAGATTGTGAGTATAAGAGGTTATGGAATGATGGGTGGTATTGA
>NYTD01000043.1 GCA_002683315.1 Deltaproteobacteria bacterium
CCATCACACGTACTGAATCCATCACCGTCCGCATCTTCAGGCGTCTTGGTAGAATCTTCATCATCACAATCATTGGCACACAGAGAGAACCCGTCTCCATCCGCATCTTGACCACTAATTGTAGCATCTGAGTCATCGCAATCGGTACCGATATCCAATGCTGCAATGACAGATGCCGGACCATAGCCATCGCCATCTGCATCCATTGTACACAACGTTGGCTCATTGATTGCAGCACCTGTGTATATATTTGGGTCACTATCCAGACAATCCCCTCCAGCAACCACCGGCGCCAAGACATTGGATTCTCCATAGCCATCATCATCGACATCACGCATACAGTCTGTGGTCGATTCATTTTGCGCAGCACCAGGGAACGTAAAGATATCGTTATCATTACAATCATCGTCGCAAATCGTGTACCCATCTCCATCTGCATCCAGCGGATAAATCTGTACCTGCAAATCATCACAGTCTGTACCTGCAACGATAGAACCCGTCACGTTTTCATCCCCGTACCCATCATCATCCAGATCACGCATACAGTCTGTTGGAGAATCAAGCTCTGCTGCTCCTGGATAGGCTCGAACCTCTTCGTCATCGCAATCACTTCCCGCAGTAACACCAGCACTCGGATTGTCATCTCCATATCCGTCACCATCCACATCTGCCATACATGCAGAAGGATCATCGAGTTGTGCTGCTCCCTGATACGCTTCCGGATTGGTATCGTCACAATCTCCAAAGCATCCACTCTGTCCGTCACCATCATTATCCGCAGGAGATTTGAGCGCATTCAAATCATCACAATCATTTCCAGGCGTTACACCTTCAAAGGGATCTCCATCTCCATATCCATCTCCATCTGCATCGGACATGCACTGTGTGCCAAGTTCGTTTTCAGCAGCACCCGGAAATGTTGTTGCTACCGTATCCAAGCAGTCCCCATCACAGGTACTAAATCCATCACCATCGGCATCCAAGCTGTTCAATGTCGGATCCTGATCATTGCAATCACTTCCTGCTTCAACCAAAGTGCTTGGCTGAGAGTCTCCAAATCCATCTTCATCGGCATCTGTCATACATGCAGTGTTTGACTCTCGCTCAGCTGCTCCGGGAAAGGTAAATGGATCAGTATCCAAACAGTCTCCTGCGCATGCACTTAGACCATCTCCATCACCATCCATTCCAGAGATATTAGCGTTTTCATCATCACAATCGGTTCCTGCAATGATGGGAGCTGCTACTTGATCGTCTCCATATCCATCGCCATCTTGATCTTTTCTACACAAATCTGGCTCTGGTTCATTTTCACCTGCTCCCGGATATGCAAATGGATCCGCATCATCACAGTCTCCTGCACATGAGGAATATCCATCTCCATCGGCATCGACAGGAAATGTATCAGCATCATTGTCATCACAATCGGTTCCCGCAACTACACCAGCAGGAGCGCTAGAATCACCATATCCATCCTCATCGGCATCACGCATACAGGAAACAGTATCATCGCGCTCTGCTGCACCAGGAAACGTGAATGCATCGTTATCATTACAGTCTCCACCACATGCAGTAAACCCATCTCCATCACGATCTTCAGGATACAAGAGCGGATTGGCATCATCACAATCTCCTTGCTCTGTAGTGAATCCATCACCGTCCTTATCATTGGGATCTTTTACTGCATCCCCGCAAGCCAATAATAAATAAATGAGCATGAGTCTCTCCATACTAAATTCAACATATTCATATACGAACAGTATAACTCTTTCCTGTAGACAAAGTGACAAGAAGAATATTGATGCACAATAGACAAATGAGGTTATTGAGAAGTGGAAACCACCTATTCACTAAAATATATGGAGAAGCCATGGAAATTAATGGAAAAACATTTTTGGTCACAGGCGGCGCTCAAGGAATGGGGCGCTCCTTCACACATGAACTCGCAAAACTCGGAGCCAATGTTCTCTTTTGCGATCTCAATCAAGAAAAAATAGCGATTGTTGAAGCAGAGTGCACAAACTTTACCGGCAACGTAAAGGGTATCGTTCTCAATGTTGCGGAGTCTGATCGTGTTGTTGACGGAGAGATCGAACAAGGAATCGATCGCTCTGCTCGCAACATGGAAGCATTCATCAATACAGCTGTAGATCTCTTCGGAGACGTACACGGGATCATCAACAATGCGGGTATCATTCGTGATGGACTCTTGGTTAAAAAAGATCGAAATACAGGAGAAACTCGCGTCCTTTCCAATAAAAAATGGAAACAGGTTTTGGATGTTAATCTCACAGGAGTATTCCTCGGTGCACGAACCTATGCTGACTGGCACATCAAAAACAACAAAAAAGAAGGCGTGATTATCTCCATCTCTTCTATCTCAAGACATGGAAATCAAGGACAATCCAACTATTCAGCCGCAAAGGCAGGTCTTGTTGCGATGACGGCGCTCTGGGCTGGAGAACTCGGACGATATGGAATCCGTACGGGTGCCATCGCTCCTGGATTCACCAAAACCCCCATTTTGGAGGGGATGCCAGAAGAAATGCTTCAAAAACTCGTCAAACCTGTCCCTCTCCGCCGTGTTGGAGAACCAGAAGAGGTATTCAAGGCAATTCGATTTATTATAGAATGCGATTACTTTACCGGTCGATGCGTCGATATCGATGGTGGTCTTCGCCTTCCGTAAAACTTCATCAAACATCGTACAAGGCCAGCAATAGCTGGCCTTTTTATTTTCACACTCGATTCATTTCCTCTTTTAGCCACAACATCAGTCCGAGGTGATGATGACGAAGAAGATATTGCTGTACAAAAATCAACACTCTCTCTCTTTCTTTCGGCTTTTGATCACAAATATCACTCAAAATAGTGGGGAGTTCTTTTGAATCCCCTTCAAGAAGAAGTTCAAAAGAAGAGACATTAAGATTATTGGCAAAATCTTCTTTGAGCCATGCCATAAATTTAGGGTCGCGAAGACTCAATACCTCTCGTTGTAAATACGGACGTATCGAAGCCTCCTTCCAATACATATCTATAATCGATGAAGGACTTTGTTGTTTCACCCAAATTCCCGTGATTTCCTTTTGCAAAGCTGGAGGACAATGATACCAATCTTCGCGAAAAAGATCAGAAAAAGCCTCTATTTCTTCCATGACAAATAGTAATTTTAGCGCTATCTTTTCGTTTTTTTTGTGGGCAAAACGCCACAATCGGCAACAGGCTTTGACGAACCATGATGGCCTCTCAGACAATGACAACAACAGCTGTAACAATTCCAAAGAGGAGTGAAGTGGACTTGATGTAGCAGAAAGATAGGACTGACCTCCTCGTGAAGAATATGACAACGGATCCTTATCTTCCAAAGCCCACTGTTTCAGTGCATTCAAAAATATCGAATGATTGGGTATATGCCGGTGAATTATCGCTCCGAACCAAAGTTTATGTCGACCTTGTGCTTTTTTCGTCATACCAATCAACATGTCTTGAACCTCTATGCGATGAGGGGATAACCAATGAGGCCAAACACTCGACTCTTGTAGCGTCTTTTGGGCATCTTGAAGTGTCCATTGTGGGAGAGATGAATACGTCAAAGCAAATGAGTACAGTTCTTTTTTTCGCTTTCGCGTACGGTCCAATCGCCAAGCCAATCGCAAGTACTTACCATCTGAACAAAGTGCTTGATTCATCGAGGGTAATACCATAGGAGATATAGACAGCCAGTACAAGATAAGATCTCGATCGTAGTTGCGAATCAAAATATTAAAGGCTTCTTTTTCAAGTGCAAATTGATTCTCTTTCCAAATATCAAACACATAATTTAATTCTCCAAGGCTGTATAAAACTTCAGCTGTTCGTAGTAGTAAAACCCGTAGTTCTTGTTGGACCTCTTCTTGAGAGCTATTTCCCATCGGAATCATAAAACCGGACTGCTGCAGCATTCCGTCTTCGATATGAATCCCCTGTTTACACCACAAATACAAGGTTCTGTATATCTCTTCTAATTTTTCATGATGTTTCGTTCTGTATAAAAACCAGATGGTGCAGTAGGCCAAGAAAGGCTGTCTGTAGCGAATGATCTGCTGGGCGATCGACGAAAGCTGAATCCATCCCTCAAAATCGTTCCCATCAATCGTACATCGAACACAAGCATCGAGAAGTATTTGCGCTGCATCTGGCTCCCACGAAGGCTGAGAGTGAGGCTTATTTTGCCAAATATCAACACAGATATTGTGGATTGCACGCTTGGTTTCCACACGAATATCGCTACGACCCACAAAGGACATACGCTCATGTACAGGAGCATAAATCCATGGTGCAGATGAAGACCCATCTCCTTCGCTTAGAAGCCTTTGAGCCCAAATCTTTCCTTTGTGGGCAAAGTATGAGAGAACCTCCCATCCTTTTGGTCCAGTATTGGATATACGCTTCCACATTTTCCACTGCATATAATTTTTAGGAGGAAGTTGATAAGGAGCGAGTGCTTGAATCGGACGATACGATAACGAAGGATTTATTTCAAGTTGATCGTGCAATCTCGAAGAAACCAAAGAAAGAATATCGTTTATCGGATCTTCATACGATAGCTGTGGAAGGATCTGGGCATATTTTTTAGAAAATGCGATCAATGCTTCACTTCTCTCAAAATTCCGTGGCTCGTGAACCATATATCGTTGATGATATTCGGTATAAAGTACATGCCCCCAAATATCGACAAGCTCAGATTCTGACCATATCTCATCAAAATGCAGGGCATACCGCAAACGAACCAAATACACCTCAAGCCATAAAAATGACGGGGCCCTATCCAGCCATTGTTGGAGTGTTTCTTTTGATAGCTTTAGGACCATCATCATACTCAAAAACTTCGACCAGTCCTGGTGCAATAGATACGAGTGGGGTAATTCAATCCTACTTTTCTGAACGTAGCTATATGCTGCCCACAACATCATCCTCTGTTGAAATGACACAGAGCTATATTTTTCATTTTTTATAATAAGCCGCTCTTGTACAAGGATTTGTAATAGCTGTGTGGAACTGGATTGTACCAACCATCTAGAAACCTCAAGAGCCAATCTTTCACGCTCTTTTTTGGGCGCTTCTGTCATTTCCTGAATCTTTTGTAGAGCGACACTTCGATTGATCAAAGCAAAAGATGAACAACGCTCTGCCATCACTGCATGTAATTCGTGATGGGGAATCTTTGGGCGTATACATGCAACAGAAAAAATCCCTCCCCAGATGTAAGACCAGTCTTCAAGGGAAAGAGAGATTCGATCAAACCCATGTTCCATAGACAAATTCCAAAAGTACTTCATCAATCGAATACGTAAATCTGTCTCTGATTGAGGAATCCCTCCATCAATTATCATACGAAAAAGAAAGATAGCATCATACGCGTAGAGCCTGATTTGTTGCTGAAACACATCATACTTTTCAATAAAGGCCTGCCCTATGGCATATTGAGAATGGGTGAGACTTGTATGCAAGCTGTGAAGCAAGCTAGAGAACTCTCTCTTTCCCCAATATGAGAGAGAAAAAGAATGATACGAACGAGCAGATTCATGATTGACATTCTCTATTTTATGGATCTGAATGCTGATGGATTGTTCGTTCTTTTGCTTCGCAATATGATCAATCTCTTTTTTTATCTGTCGTACTGCATATGTTTTTCCAGATCGGATAGGCCCACAGATCCAGACTGAGTAGGTCCCCGGTGTTTGCTTTGATTTTTTGTAGATTTGCTTTGCTGTACTTTCAATTGATTTTCCGTTCAGCAAAATGGGAATCTCAATACTCTGTTTGGGAAAAGCTGGGTGCCAGATATCTCTCTTGGGTTGGTTTTGGGTAATTGAATGAATGATATCCCAGATTTCCTGACTCGATGACAACCCCATCG
>NYTD01000044.1 GCA_002683315.1 Deltaproteobacteria bacterium
CCGTACTGTGGTGCACCCATAATTACTCCTAAAATATGAAAAAAGGTGTGGCAAAAAACTGCCAACATCATTGTATATAATCATTTTTTGAATCGCCAAACTTTATCCATAATTGATCTAGAAAATTCAATAATAGGGTCTTAGTGTTCTTCTTTTTCAAGTATAAATAACGCTGTATCTCCTGCGCACATTGTTAAAATGACACTCATTAACGCTGGAGCAAATGAAATTAAAGGGGCTATAAACCAAAGTTGTTCAATTGAAAAAGAAAAAGACTTTTGATTCGCAAAAAAGTACAGACTATAGCCTATGACCGATCCAAGCCAGACCCATACACAAGTCCAGCGAGCGACGAACCAAACATCTTGACGACAAAACCACGTTTCACTTCGGTATCCCATCAAGCAAAAACATGTCACAGAGCTAATGAAGAGACAAGATGCCAAAAAAATAATACTGCTGCTTTGTAAAAAAACAATAACAACAAGAAAAACTACTACTTGTGTTACAGTCATATATGTCACAGGTACCATGCCATTCGCCTCTTTTTTTGTCTAACATCAAAATATCATGCCACCAAATCCATACCTATGAAAATCACGTGCTCACATTATCAAAACACGTTATGAGCGTGATGTAAAATGGTTTTCTCTTTGTTTACACCGAGAGAAAATACTACTTCGGAATCTCACTCATATGCATTTCTTCTTCTTTGAAGACTATTACACAACAATGTGTGCAGCAATATCTCAAATTTAGTTATATGGCATAGCCCCTCATACGCGAGTATTTTTCATGAAAAATCTTATCATATCTATTTTGGTTGGAATCGCTGGATTTGGCCTAGGATACTTTGGAAGTAACTTTAATCTATACGCAGGTATTCCTACAGCATTTTTCTGCTTTGGTATCTGCTATTTTATTCTGATGAGACGAAGTTTTGCAAAACTCACTACAATATCTCAAACTGCCATGCAACGAATGCAAGGAATACAAAGTAATCCCGATCCTGAAGGACAACTCAAACTCCTTGACCAAACCATCATCATTTTTGAAGAAGGATTATCTCTAAAAAAAGAACAGTTTCTTATTGCTCCCACACTTCACTCTCAAATTGGTTCTCTTCATTACCAAGCGGGAGGAATCCTAATGCAGCTTCGTCTACGAGAATCATTACAAGGAAGCGCATCTAAGGCTTCTACGTATAAGAGTAAAGCATCCAAAAGGTTCAAAAAAGCAAAAGAACATTTTTTAGATTTCTACAAACCATGGCAGGTAAAGGTTATGAAAAACTGGCATCCTGTCGCTATGCTTGCTGCACAAGAATACAGAGAAGGGAACAAAGAACGATCCTTGGAACTTCTCAATGAAATCCAAGGTGCAGGTGGAGACGACCCTCTTTTTTATGGTATTCACGCTTGGCTTCTACATAAATGCGACAAACAAGATGAAGCCCTCATCGTTGTTAGTGATGGATGCGACAAACATGGTTCTCACCAACCACTAAAAGAGATGCGACAAGCCATCCAAAATAAAAAGAAAATCGATGTCTTTGGATTTGGACAAAATTGGTTCTCTTTTTTTCCTGAACAACTTGATCGAGACATGATTATGAGAATGCAAAGCCAGATGATGGCGAACAATCCTGATCAAGCTCAACAGCTCAGCAGAGCACAACGAAGAGCACTTAAAAAACGTGGACAATAGATGGATTGGCTTCGATGTGCACTCCCACGAACCATTAAAGACACAACTCGATTACGACATCCCTTTGTAATAAAGCACATTACCCAAGCATTATCTATCGCATTGGAACACCCTTCATATGCTACCCTCAATCTGTCGAACTATTTTCGTACACAACGCTCATTGGGGTCCAAAGATCGAAGACGCGTACAAGATGCTGTATACGGCCTTATTCGACATCAAGGTTTGATTACACGTGCCGGATATTGGAATTCCCATGATTGGGCTGAGATCTGGGCATCCATATGTGAAGGAGAACGGTTTGAAGACATTTCAGCACAAAGTCCCAAGCAAGATTTTGCATGTGCTTTGTCATTACCAAACCACATCAGTGATATCTTTTTTAATACATTCAGCGAACAAGACTGTCTCCAATTGGCACTGTTGATCAACACACCTCCCCCAATCTATCTTCGAACAAAGCAAGGAAGTCGCCTAAAAATCCAAAACAAACTGCATAAACAACAGATCATAACAACTCCGACAGAAGGAATGCGCAATACACTACAGGTCGAAGGACGTGCCAATATCCTTGGCTCGCGTAGCTTTCAAGATGGCTTGATTGAAATTCAAGATCTATCCAGCCAACAACTTTGTGAACGTATATCCTCACTTGGAGAACGGTTTCTTGATCTATGTGCGGGAGCAGGAGGAAAGTCTCTCGCTCTAGCCAATGAAGGAAAAACAGTATTTGCAAATGAACCTCGTAGTCATGCACAAAGAGAACTACAAAAAAGAGCCAAACGAGCAAGACTAAAAATTTCTACTCAACTACCACAAGCAGATTCTATGGATGTTGTTCTCATTGACGCACCCTGCTCTGGTTCTGGTCGATTACACCGAGATCCCGCATTGCGATGGAGAATAGCATTTGAGGAACATACAAAGGTACAAAAGGAGCTACTGAAATATGCAACAACATTTGTACGTTCTGGTGGATATATTGTATATGCAACGTGTTCATTATTTGATGCAGAAAACAAGCATATTATACCAAAAGGCTACAGCATAGAGGAAAGATACATACTTCCCAATAATCAAGATGGCTTTTACTGGCATATTTGGAGATATGGAGAATCATCATGAATGGAACTGAACTCCCTTTACTAAAAACAGAGATACCGGGACCTAATTCGCAGTCTTGGATTGATAGATTGGCACAGCACGAATGTCCAGCCATCACAGCCCGGCGGGAACGACGAGCGGCATTCCTAAATCAAAACAATGATGATCCTATCGTTTGGAAACAAGCTGTCGGTGCCGTTGTTTCCGATGCAGATGGGAATCGATTTCTAGACTTAACAGCGGGATTTGGTGTTGCTGCAGTAGGACATAGAAACCCAAAAGTTGTATCGGCAGGCCAAAGACAACTCCAAACCCTAATTCACGCAATGGGCGATGCTTTTCCTGACACCAGCCGTATTCGATTATTGGAATCCTTAGCACAAAGAACAGGATTATCTCGAAGTATTCTTGGATGTTCTGGCTCAGATTCTATTGATGCTGCCATAAAAACGGCCTGCATAGCGACAAAACGACACCGAGTTCTTGCATTTTCAAACTCATATCATGGACTTGCATTTGGCTCTTTACCAACCACAGACTACAAATCAAAATCATTCCGTTCTCCTTTTGAACATCAGCTTGGAAATCATGTTGATCATGTACCATTTGGATGCACATTACCTGATCTCAAAGATTATGGAGCGATTATTGTAGAACCTATTCAAGGACGAGGAGGAATACAAGAACCTCCTGATGGCTGGTTATGTCAGCTTATCGATCAAGCACATGAAGCTGGGGCATTGGTGATCTTTGATGAAATCTATACAGGGTTTGGACGTACCGGAATTCCCTTTGCATTTATGCACGATAGTCTCAAAGGCCGTATACCAGATCTTGTATGCTTGGGAAAAGCGCTCGGAGGAGGATTTCCTATCTCTGTATGTATCGGCAAAGCAGAGGTCATGGATTCATGGGGAGCATCAAAAGGAGAAGCAATACATACCCAAACCTTCTTAGGGAATCCGTTAGGATGTGCCATGGCATTAGCCACATTAGAAGAACTTGATCGGCTATTACCCGAAGTCATGCCAAAGAGTGAATGGTTTCGAAACGAAATTCATAAACGAGGTCTCAAGACAAGAGGTAGAGGCCTAATGATTGGGATAGAACATCCCAATACACTGGCATTAAGTCGGAATCTCATGAAAAGAGGGATTATTGTTCTTCCTGCTGGTCCAAATGCTGAAGTACTCGCACTAACACCACCACTTATGATCACAAAAGCGCAGATTCACTTCTTCCTTTCACAACTGGATGAACTATGTTCTCAATAGAAGATATTATTGAAGAGACGATCAAAGGAACACTTACTTTTGATCGAGCATTTATACGGAGCCGAAGGGGGAAAAAACATCCAATAAAAAAGTGGAAAGATTTTCCCTCTTCTCCTGCAAGGTGCACACCTTGCAATCGAGAACTCGGTTGGGAAAGTGCAATCAAATCTCTTATATATCAATTCCAGCTTGTTGATGTATACACACAAGATGCAACTCATATTGCTTTGCCAGCTTCACTACATCACTGCAAGCATATTGAAGAGGCTACTCCTGAACGACCTCTGCTCATTCTAGCCAAAAACTTACCTATAGCCGTCCCAAAAGAAGGTGTTGCTGCCATTGTTTTACTATTGGAAGAACCTACCATTAATCCAGCTTTTGAAACCATTTTGATAGCAAAAGAGCTTGATGGAGTTTCATCCCCTATCTTTCAGCCCTATCTTCAAGATTATTATTTGATTCATCCATGGCAAAAAGCAATCTCTAATGATGGAATGATTGAAATATGGGATCTAATTAATGGCCTAGACTTTTTCCATGTACAAACTTTATGGAAAGGAAGCACGGACAACTCGCAATGGATTCGATTGGTTGGACATATTGGAGATCCTACACATACACCACCAAGAAATAATCTTCCTTCTACAGAACCTATATATACCCCGCTCCCCTTGCTTCCCGACTTGACGTGTAGCCATCTTCCTCAAATAGATATTTTAGGCAACACCTCAAAAAATATCACAATCGTAGGTCAAAAACCAGAATGTTCCTTAAACATTCCAAATAATCCTTCTGTGGTTTTGCAGCGTATCCAAAAGCTTTGTGATGCATTGCGCTTTATTCCCCCTGAAAAATACAATACATCCTTACATCCACACATGCACTCTCAGGTACTCTCTCCCTTTGTTCAGCATATATTTGAGCTAAAACATCCAACTGTTAGAGAAGAGCCACAATATCAAGGTACAGTACTGGTTGTCGCTCCCGAGGAGGCTTTTACATATCTTTTTGGATTGGTATGTACATATATTCTACAAGGATGGCATGTGGCGTTGTATCCTTCTGGCAAAAATGCACAAGCATGCACCTTTCTTGCACAAATAGCTTTTCGATACCAACTCCCTATATCTCTACAGACTCGATTCCCAAAGGTTTCACGTATTGTCGCCTGTGACCCACTCCCAGAAGATCTTCAATGGATGTATGGCGACCCAAGATTAGAAATATTAGGAAGACGATTTTCAATGGCTTGGTGTAGCCAACAAGACTTTCAATCACTCTCATGGGCACTTCGTTTTTATGAAGGCGCTGGTATCTTTGCTCCTGCAGGCGTTCTGTGTTCTAAAGATATAAATCTGAATACTTTGCGTGACGAACTTCGATCTATGAGTTCTATGCTTCCGTACACTCCTCCAAACCCAAGTGAGAAAAAGTTAATCGAGGAACGCATTGCCATTGCAAAAAAATACGGACATTGCTTTGAAGAAGAGGGAATTGTTGTTCTACCACCTGAGCACTTTCTTCCATATCCATGCCCTCAGATTGTTACGCTATATCCCGTTGAAAGTGCACAAGAAGCCTTTGACTTACTTCTTCCTTACCGAGGCTGGCTGAAGCTATTGGGAAGTGACGCCGTACAATATCCTCATCGAGAGCTAAACCCCAATCCAAATCTTCTCTCTCTGCAGCTCTTATTTCAAGGAGTTCTTCCCATTGCTATGTCGGCTCACCCACCACTTTCCTTATGGCTTGACACATAAAATCTCATTCTACGAACAATTAATAAAGCCTACCATAAATGGTAGGCTTTTTTTCTATATAGACGCCTTCAATTACGCAGGACTATCACTACGAATAGAGCTATTTTCGCGGAGACGATTGAGTGCTTCACGCTCAATTTGACGAACACGTTCTCTCGAGAGTCCCATTTCTTTTCCGACTTCGGACAATGTACGGAATTCTCCATCATTTAATCCATAACGACGAGTAAGAACGAAGCGCTGACGCTCATTGAGAAGGTGTTCAAAGGCATTTTCCATACGTCGAAGTTCCTGAGAATAAATAGCCTCAATATCGGGCTGTGGTGCATCTTCATCAGAAAGGAATCGATCTAGAGGACGTGGACGAGGTCCTTCATCTACAGGTTGCTCAAGAGAAATAGTATTTCCCTGAGAGAGTAGAAGTTCTGCTCGCTCTTTGTCTATATTTACCTCTTCTGCAAGATCTGCGATACTGTACTCTACACCCATAGATTCAAACCGCTTCATTGCTTTACGAAGATTTCTTGTTTGCTCTACTGCACATCCCGGTAGACGTACAGGACGACCAGTGTGATCGATGGCACGTGTCATTTGTGCGCGAACCCACCAACGAGCGTATGTAGAAAATCGAATTCCTCGATCTGGATCAAATCGCTTGGCAGCACGAAGTAGACCAATATAGCCTTCTTGTACCAAGTCTTCTTCATCCATAAATGGACCTGCAAGTTTACGCGCTTCTCCATGAGCGATTCTACGTCCAGACATAGCGAGTCTCCAACGCAGTTCTTCCGCTTTACGCCAAGAGTTGGTAGCTTTGCGAGCATTTTCACGAAGATTAGGATCTTTGCGAGCTGCTATCTGAACAAGACGAACCGATTCTTCCAATCGATCTACAGCACCTGCTCGAGTTCTCTCTGCGCGCTCTGGGCGACGTGCAAGGACTTCTTGTGCTTCTTCGATGGTTTCAACGGCTTCAAGAGCAAGCTCTTCTGCAGCACGAATTTTTCGTGCCATATCGCGTTCTTCTTCAGCTGTTAGACGTTCTGTTCTGTTAATTGATGAGGGAAAGGTCATAGGTTCCTTCCAAGAAAAGTGAGTGATTGTGGTGAAAGATAAAATTTTGTGTGTTCAATAAACGACGTTACGGTTGTTGATTGTAGATGAAAAATAAAAAAGCTTCGGAAACGATTTTGTATCAATCACAGCAAAAAGCAAATACACTTTGTTTATATTTTTGATGAGGTTGGTATTGTGAGTGTGATGATACGATATACAACATAAAAGACAATGTCATGTTCCTTATTTGGACATACTTTTTACAGATTTTTTATCTAAGCAAAGCAGAAAATAAAAAATCTATATGCATGCGATGGATCTTATAACGCCCTATGAAAAAGAGTTTGTCAAGCAATATCTTCTAGAAAAGAGATATTTTCTGATAAATGCAATTTTCCAATAATTAAGGTTCTCCCTGCAATAGTATTGCCTTGTCAACACTATTCAAATCACAAACCAACAGCGGAACGTACATCCAACAAAGTCTTTTGTGCTATTGCTCTGGCCTTCTTCGCTCCTATCGCAAGAATATCTTGAACATCATCTGGTCGCTGTATAAGTTCATTGTATCTAATCCTAGGCTCTTCTAACCTTTTATCAAGTAGAAGAAAAAGCTCTTGTTTTGCATGACCATATCCAAAATTTCCTCCTCTGTATTTTTCGGCAAGTTCTGCTTTTTGATCATCTGTTGCAAACAGAGAAAAAAGCTCAAAGACAAGACATGTATCTGGATCTTTTGGCTCCTCTAATCCTTTGGAGTCTGTTTTGATCGTCATGATCTTCTTACGAAGTTTTTTCTTTGGTAAAAATAGAGGAATTGTGTTTTCATAGCTCTTTGACATCTTCTGCCCGTCTGTTCCACGTATGGTTGCGACATCATCATGAATAAGTGGTTCTGGAAGTGTAAGAACATCGGAAAAGAGATGATTAAATCTTTGTGCCATATCTTTGGCCATTTCTACATGTTGTTTTTGATCTTTTCCGACTGGTACAACCTGAGAGTGAAAAGCCAAGATATCTGCAGCCATCAATACAGGGTATGTGTATAAACCTGCCGAGATTTGTTTTTTACCCTTGGCTACAGCATCTTTAAACGCATGTGCTTTGTCGAGCATTCCTTTTGAAGAAACACACGATAAAATCCATGTAAGTTCACAAACTTCCGGAACAGCATGCTGAGACCATAAGACAGTCTTCTCTGGATCAAGTCCCATCGCAAGCCATGTACATGCAACATCAAAGATTCTCTCTTGGAGCAATTTTGGATCTCGCGCTGTGGTTAAGGCATGATAACTTGCAATAAAGTAAAAAGACTCATGAGTCTCTTGCATATCAAGAGCAGGAGCAATTGCACCTAGCCAATTACCAATATGAGGAACCCCACTGGGTTGAATACCTGTCAAACTTCGTTTCATCGTCTTCCTTTTTGTTATACGGTATGCTACCCTAACACATAAACATACAGATTTTGGAGAGAATATGCGTTACGGATTCGCCCTTTTATTCTTTGCGTGCAATCAAGACAAGCCGATAGAGACAAATAATACAACAGATACCAGTACACCCCAACCACAAGAAGGCTGTAGCCAAGATGAGGATTGTGGCCAAGGACTCATCTGCGAAGCACAAGATTGTGTCGCAGGAGATCGAAACAATGCCCTTGATGAAGCAGAATCAATATTATGGGAGTCTTCGATCTCAGGAACCATCAATCCCGAAAATGATGTGGATTATTACACCTTTAATGCAGAAGGAGGAGAGTATCTTCGCCTATATACAACCACAGACTTTGAAGAAGATGATACGGTCGTCGTATTACGCGATCCAAATGGCAAGGTGATCACTTGGTCTGATGACTATCCAACAGGCTCTGCCATATCAAGCAAGGACTCTGTTCTCTTTGCATTCCTCGCCGAAGAAGGAACTCATGTGATCAGCGTAGAAGATTATGGGAGCTATTTTGGCAGTGACCCAAGCGGATCTTCTTTGTATGGATATTCTTTATATATTGAAGAGTGGTCCCGCACTACACGCGAAGAAGACAGTATAGAAAATCCTCTTTTGGGGATTGATATGGAAACTACCAACATGTGGGACAGCATCGGTATCTCCATTGCCGAAGAAGGAGATACTGACTTTTTTACCATTAACTACTCTGCACAATCACCTATTTTAGAGATACATGGCGTTAAAAACTTAGATGGAAGTGATCTAATCCCTTCTATTCGCTTATACAATCCAGATGGAGAACTTGTCGTTGAACGTAATGGAGTTGGGATTGATGGAATCGTTAAGTATCCATTTATGGATGTGGGAAGTTACCTTGTAGAAGTCTTCGATCAAAGTGGATTGGGGTCTTTGGACCATTGGACTTTCCTCTTTCCTATCTCTCGAGAGACCAGTAATGAGACCAATATGGAAGTAGAACCAAACACAGACCTTACGAGCGCCTCTTCCGTATCCCTCAACATCACGAGTAACAGTAATGGAAATGAGTATGGCTATGGATATGGTGCAGGCCATCTGTCTATCGATGACGAAGACTGGTTCTCCGTCGAAAATCCATATGATGGTGGTACACTTGTGGTCTGTATGAATACGGCACTGTATGGTTCCACTTTACTGCCCGCTATCGATGTATACGATGCAGAAGGAACTCTGCTGGAATCTATCCAAACAGATGCTAGTTCAGATCCAAACGCAGCCATCAACGAGATTGCGTATGATTCGGGAATATACTACATCCGTGTATATAGCGAGACTGTTTTGGAAGAAGAAAAATCAAGTAACTGGTACCAGTTTATCACCTATGCGGCTTCATTCACGCCCTCTTCCTATAGCTGCCCTTGAGGCTCCCACTCTTGAATTCTCTCTTTGATTTCATCTGTGATATGATGTAAAATAGCTATTAATGCTTCTCGATGAGGAGTTTCTTCCAGTCCTCGAATTGTACTTTCTGCTTTGAATACGAATTCCACTACCGTACGTAATGACTCTTGAAAATAGTATCTTGTGCAAATCGTGTGATAGAATTCTTCAGCTGTACTCAGATCGTTACTCTGACATAGATCTGACCATAGTTTGGGTCGATCCTCTTCTTCTTTTTGGATCGTGAGAATATATGGAGACTCATAATGATTTGCCTGTGCTCGTACAAACTGAAGTGCGCTTTCCTTAGATTCCAACAGCCAAAATAATTCTTCTGCAATCAACCACGCCATTCCAACATGTGTTCCATACCTTCCCAGTATTCCAATTGATTTTGGCTCTGCACCAGCGATTCGCGCACCTGAACGACAAACAAAAGAGAATAGCTGAATATTTCGATCCAGATGATACTCAAGAAGCTCTTGTGAAGTGGGTATCTGATTTTTCCATTCTTCTATCCGTCCACTTCCTTGAAAAACATCTGAAAATATAGATAACAACTCTCCTAGATGCGCTGAGTCTGAAGAGACTTGCGTCATTAAACGCACAGCACGTACGAACAGTTGATTTCCTGCCAATGTTCGCACTCGACCAAGAACCTTTCGCGCAACACGTCGCCGCAGTCCTCCTTGCTGACCAAGTGCTGCATCATGGATTGCGATCGCAGCGGCACACATCTCAACTGAGAGAGCTACATGCTCCATATCATCGCTGTCTAACTCTTGAACACGCTGTGTTGCACACGCACTCAATAACAAGAGCGTGGGACGAATACGCGGTATCCCCGGGCCTACAAATAAATCCGGAGGAAGTCCTTCACCTTCAATCAAGTCGGAAAAAGCATCATCAATATGTCGAACATATTCTCTTGATAAGCTGTGAATATCCAACCAATCTTTTTTAAATAATCTACGAATGACCTAGTACTCGTTGTTGGTATCTTTCCATGCTCCAGCATTTGCATATACCATGAGGACAAGACCAACAAGGATAAGTGGAATTCCAAACATTCCCGAAGAAGTTGGCCTAAGATCCAAAGATGCGTCGTATCCATAAGATTTGTATGATAAGGCTGCTGGAACGATTTCGTCTTCGCTACCCAAACCAAAACCTGTTGGACCAAAAGCGCCCATCATAAATAGTGCACCAAAACCTATACAGATTCCACCTGCAATCCAAATACCTGCTTTCATTGATTTACTCCGAACATGTCATACCCTTATGCAATGAAATACAACATAGAGGGTTATTGGGTTATATATAAAAATGAAATAGGATGCAATCCTTTCTTATACTACTTTAACCCTTTTTCATATATGGATCAACCCACAATGCTAACCTCTCTTTTGCTTCTTTTCGCATGTAATGAACCACAAAGTGGAAAAGATCAAGTTATTGTCGAACAAAAGCATGCGGTTCCCAAGGCCGATGACCACCAAACAAAATCTTTTTTTTGCTGCGCAGACCCCCAAGTAAAAGCACTTGTTGATGCGCATCTAACCTTCACTCGTCTTCTCGCTGCAGACAAAGGAACACAAGCTATCCCCAAAGCAAAAGCCTTTTTGGATCTGGCTCTGGCGCATCCAGAGCTAAAAGAAGAAGCGATGGATCTGGTTCATTTATGGACTGATGCCAAAGGCATTCAAGCAAATATGGAAAAAATAAACAAAAACCTCATCTCCATTGTGCACAAAAGCAAGGCAGATACAGGAGAAGCAATTATCGTAGCGTACTGCCCCATGGCTCCAGGAAGATGGCTTCAGACCGAGTCTACCATTTCCAATCCATATTATGGTTCACAGATGCTAACCTGTGGAGTATTTGAATGATCTGGACTTTATTCTTCGCATGCAGCTCCGCAGAAAATACCACAGATTGTAGTGCGATCACAAAAACGATTAAAAAAGATGAGTGCTACCACAATGAGCTTTTGCAATTCTCTAGTGCAGAGCTTCCTCAAATCATCTCTCACGCAAAGCAGATTACGGATCCGCTAATCCGTGGTGCGGCTGTCTCCTCTTGGGTCCGCGATCACAATAATGAAATCACACAAAAACAGGGAATGGACTTATGCGAACTTCTCGATGGACGGGATCGCTTCTACTGTATGCGACGACTTTCTTCGCCGCATCTCAAACGATAGCTTGTCAAGAATCAACGACGGCCAGCACAAAAGAAGATGCACCCATCATTACTGATGTGTATCCCCCCTGTAAAGACTATGTCGGAATGCCCGAAGCCTATGGATATTGTTTGTATAAATTTTCCGGTGGATTTCGATCCGCACAAGAGATAGAACACTTTTGTCCGCAAGCGGGTGCATGGGAGATGGAATGTCGTCACGCATGGGTATCTGGACGTATGCAACCAGACTCCGGATACAAAACAGAAGACCTGATTAAGGTATGTGGAGAAAATCCGGACTGCACATTTGAACTTATCGATTTCCGCCCTGAAAACGATATCCTCGCACAAATTGATTTATGTACAAATCACGTAAAGAAACATATTCAAGACTGTGTCGGACATGCGATGCAACGATGGTGGTATACAAAACCAGATGCAGAAGAAGTCGCGCGCGTGCTCAAGAATTCCTCTCCTGTGCCAGATCGTGTTGCATTTTATGCAGCTGCTAGTGTGCAATGTTCAGGAATTGGAACATGTGAAGGAGACCCATATCTGGTTCGAATCTGTAAAAAGAACTTGCGTCACTTCAAAAAATACCCCAAAACATGTCCTCCACAAGAGGAGCCAAAAATGGAAAATCAGTTCTCCCCTACAGAGCTAACCCCACAAGCAGGCCATGGTGCAAAGGGAACCAATGTTCGACCACCCCCCAAATTTGATAAGCCTCCACAAGGGATCCCACCCAAGCCTCGTCAAGGACACGTCGCCCCGCAGAACAAGGCGCAGAAGAATCCCTGAGGTAACATTTTTGAAACAACAAATATTAAAGTGATCACAATTTAATCTACTTGGAAGTAGAAATATTATATAGATATATTCCTTTTTCAGGACTATTCTCTATGTTTCCCTTTCTCCTTTCCACCCTTGCTGCAGAGCCGATTGATATTACCATCTGGCACGCCTATCGCGATACAGAACAGGCTGCTCTTCTATCGATTTTGGATCAGTATGATGAGTCTCACCCCGAAGTAACCATCTCGCCACTATACATCGCTCCCGGCGCCTTCGCCTCCAAACTAGAAGCAGCTGTCCCTCGGGGTAACGGGCCAGAACTATTCATCGCGGCACACGAACGCGTTGGTTCATGGTCTCTGTCTGGTATCGTCCAGCCCATGGACATCAATACAAAAGACCTACATCCCATCACAACACAAGCATTACAGTATGAAGGAAAATTATATGGCGCTCCTCTAACATTCAAATGTCTTGCTTTATTCATCAACAATGACCTTGTTGCAACACCACCCAAGACAACTCAGGAAATCCTTGAACTCGCTCCATCTTTTGTAGAACGTGGAATAACACCACTCGCATATCAAGCAACAGATGCGTACTACCATGCGCTATGGATGCATGGTTTTGGTGGTTCTGTATTCGATACAGACGGGTCTTCTCTCGATTCACAACAAAACATCCAATCTCTAGAATTTGTACAATCTCTTCAAGAGAAAAAGATCATTCCTGAAGAACCTACCAGCGCACTTATATCTCAACTATTCAACAAGGGAGAGGCTGCAATGGCCATAAACGGCCCTTGGTTCCTTGGAGAGATTTCCGATTCTATCAATTATTCAGTTCACCCTCTTCCCATAATTTCAGCTACTGGCGAACGAGCAAAACCATACCTGACCGTTGAAGGCGTGATGCTCTCTGCACAATCCCAACATCCCAAAGAATCTACTGCACTTGCCAAGTTCCTCATTTCCAAAGAGAGCGCCACGGTTCGTGCAAAACAAGGGAAACAATCAGTCGCGACAAAAAGCGCATACCAAGATCCCCAGCTCGCCTCGGATCCAATTCAGCAAGCATTTCTTGCACAGCTTGATTACTCGGTACCCATGCCCAATCGTCCTGAGATGTCTGCAACATGGGAGCCGATGGCTCGGGCCATTCGTCGTATCGCTCGTGGAGCATTGACACCCAAAGCAGCCATGATCACCGCTCAGCAAGAATACGACATCTATACCAAGCCTCCTCCACCACCAGCCAATCCTATGCCGTACATGATTCTTGCTGGGATCCTCGCACTGGCTGGATTGGGATTGGGTACCAAGAAATTTCTCAAACACAAAAAAGACATTCGCAAAAATGGTTTTGCATACCTTTATGTTGCACCCGCTGCACTTGCCATGCTTGTCCTTACCGTACTTCCCTTTATCATCGGCTCCTTGGTCAGTTTGTTTGCTCATCGAAATGGAGAGTTCACCTTTGTGGGTCTTGCAAACTTTCTCAATATCATTCTTGCGCAAGATTGGGCATTCACCTCCTCGCTATCTTTTTACTTTACGCTTCTTGTCACCATAGCGTGGACCGCCATAAACCTTTTCTTTCACGTCTCCATCGGACTTGCACTTGCCATGCTTTTACGCGAGCCATGGCTAAAACTACGAGGGTTTTATCGCGTATTGCTCATCTTGCCGTGGGCTGTACCCAACTACATCACCGCCCTGATCTGGAAAGGGATGTTCCACCGTCAATTCGGCGCCATTAACGCACTGTTGGAACTAATCGATATTGAAATCCAAATATTTGGTTTCACGATTGTAAGCCTTCATCTTGAACCTGTCTCTTGGTTTTCTCAGTTCAGTACGGCCTTTGCCGCCAATGTCGTCACCAACACGTGGCTTGGATTCCCATTTATGATGGTTGTTACGCTTGGCGCACTCCAATCGATCCCCCGTGACCTCGAAGATGCCGCATCCGTAGATGGCGCTTCTGGATGGCAGCGCTTTTGGCACATCACGTTTCCTCTGCTCAAACCCGCGCTTCTCCCTGCTGTTGTATTGGGTAGTGTATGGACATTCAACATGTTCAACATCATCTATCTTGTGAGTGGTGGAGAGCCCGACTCTGCTACTGATATCCTCATATCCGACGCATACCGCTGGGCCTTCGATCGCGGAAACCGCTACGGATATGCTTCAGCCTATGCTGTCCTTATCTTCTTCATCCTATACGGATACTCCAAAATCGGAAACCGCATCGCCGGTCAAAAAACACTCTAGGAGCCACATCATGTATCAACAACCCCCTTCTGTTGGCCGTCATGTTCTGTATCAGGTCATTTTGTTTTGTACGAGTCTCGTGGTTCTCTATCCCATTCTTTGGGTTGTAAAAATCGCACTGACACCATCTCAAGCCTTTTCTATGGACCCATGGCCGTTCCCTTTTGAGATATTTTTTGAAAATAAGGAACTCATCTCTGAGTCCGACACGACACGTCGCATTGGGCTCATCTTTGAGTCCAACGCGACCTTAGAAAACTTCAAAAACGTTACTGGTTTTGGCCAAGATATGCCCAGCAGCTGGAATGAGATTCAAGAATTAACTCGTGGCGAAAAAGTTTGGATGTTTGGCTACCAACTCTTCAATTCACTGATCGTATCCATCCTCACCTCGATTGTGGGTGTCATTCTCTCATGTACATCTGCATATGCAATGAGCCGATTTGCTTTCCCTGGTCGCGATGCGGGTATGAGTTTTTTCCTCGTCACCCAGATGTTCCCTGGTGTTGTCATGGCCATTCCCCTCTACATCCTTATGGAACAGTTTGGCCTGTTAAACTCCATCTCTGGCCTTGCGCTTGCTTACGCTTCGACAGCGATTCCCTTTTGTACGTGGAATCTCAAAGGATACTTCGACACCATCCCCAAAGAACTTGAAGAAGCAGCTCGAATGGACGGTGCTTCGCAATGGGTCATCTTTACACAAATTGTCTTGCCACTCTCCAAGCCAGCCCTCGCAGTAACCGCACTTTTCTCGTTTATGACGGCATGGAACGAGTTTATTCTCGCACAAACCTTTATCAGCGATGAAACCGCATACACCTTGCCAGTTTTGCTCAACTCTTATGTCGGAGACTACAATACAGAATGGGGCAATTTTGCTGCAGGTGCAATTATCGCTTCGGTTCCTGTGATGCTCTTGTTCTTTATGCTTCAGCGCTATCTTGTCGAAGGCCTTACCGCTGGTGCAGTGAAAGGGTAACGCTACTCGTACACCACAAGCCACGAGTTGTGCTTGATGTTTCCTTGTCCATCTCGAGGCTCATTCCCGTTTTGGGTTGCCTCATAGGAGACAGAAACAGAAGAACCAACGGATAGATCACCTGTAACATCGACCACGAATGGGTCGACGCGTTGGCCAGGACACGGAATGGATACGGGGAACTGCGCCGAGTTTTGCAAGCACGAGCATCACTACACCG
>NYTD01000045.1 GCA_002683315.1 Deltaproteobacteria bacterium
AACTGATCAGTATATCGAAGCGAGTGTTCAACTTCGTGGAATGGTACAAGACCTAAAGGAAACACATGGATTGGCAATTCGGAGAATTTCTGAAGGTGTGAATGAGGCAGTATTGGAGCCGATGAAACTTGCGGGAACAGAGCTGACCAAGATTCAAAATCAACAGCGGGCTTCTCTTGAGCAATGGAACAAAAGCACATCATTGTTAAATTCTACATTTACAGGATTGGAGGGTACGGTTCATGAAATATCACAATGTGCAGATAAGCTTAGAGCCGCATCTGAACCCAATGAGAAAGCTGCGGAATCGTTCCTTCAAACGGTAGAGAAGCTAGAAAAAAGCATCAAAGTATTAGATGAAACAACAAATAAGCAAACGGAATCCAAAGAGATGCTTGAAACCTCCGCACAAATTCTTAGGGAAGGTATGGAGGGGTATCAAGCATCATCAAAACTGCTTGAACGTATGGTAACGAATCTCAATGAAGCACATCAATTCACAATAGGAACACTTCAAGATGGAGTCAAAGAAACTTTGATTCAAGCATTCACGGAAGCATCTGATCTATTCAGACAGAGTATTGAACAGACGCAGCAAAATGTAGAGCAAGCCCTAACATCAGGTTCTTCAAATATAGAATTATTTTCGAAGCAATGGACTGTTGTACTGGATGATGCTCGTGAATTATTTCAGCAATCCCTGCGTCAGTCCAGTGAAGTATTTTCTCGGACCATTGAGGAGACTGGTACCAAATTAGATAATACGATGGATAGTGCTCGAAAAAATATTGATGCAACCTTACAAAAGTCTTCGAAAAGCTTATCCAGTTCTCTTTTAAGCGCACGGCAACAAATGGTTGATACCATCTCAGCAGCAACAGAGCGATTGGACTATTCTCTTCGTCAGTCGACTGAAGGAATGACCGCTTCTTGGAAAGGAAGTGGAGAGTCATTGTCAAAATCGATTGATATTGCTTCTTCGTCTCTTCAAGAAAAAGTTATTCAAGCAGGAGAGCAAATGTATATGCAATTTGAAAATGCTTGTATTGAGTTGGTTTCTTCCGCACAAGCCGCATCAGATGCGATGCGAAATGGAGCCAATGATGTTGAGGGAAGGCTAACAGGAATCGGTGGAGATTGGGAAAAAGCGATTGCAACATCCTCTTCTTTACTGCTTGAAAGTGCACAATCATCTGCAGAGAAATTTCATGGTCTTGGTGATGGCCTTCAAGAAAAAACCCAAGAAGCAGCCCAGTTGTTGGTTGATACCTTTCAAAAAGGGAGTCATTCCATTGCAGATACGTTGCAATCGGCTGGTAATGGTATTTCTCAAAAGACAAAGAACGCTACAGATATTTTTGAACAAAGCTTTGGGAATGTACAAAAGAGCTGGGAAAAAGGAGTGCAAGATCATCTTGTGACATGGGAGGAGCAGCATAAACAGAGTGTTGCTCGTCTTGAAAGCGCTGCGACAGGGCTTGTGACTGCTCTTGATGATTCCTTTAAAGGTTCTGCGAAACGGTTTGTAGAAGCGGCAGAAACCTCGGCTCAAACGCTTGAGAAACAAAGCAAAGTTAGTATTGAACGATTGGATCAAATTGGAGAAGGAATGATTCAGTCGATGGAACAAGCATCTGGACTTTTGGTTCGTAATGTAGAACATGCAGGGCAGGGATTTTCTAGATCAGCAGAGCAAGCCGCACAGATTTTAGAACAGTCCACAAGTCGATCTGCAACGCAATTCGATGAGAATTTGGTAAAGAGTGCAAAGGTGCTATCCAATAGCTATCAGTCTGCAGGAAGTGATTTGGAGCGTTCTGTTCATGGAGTAACGCAAAAACTTGTGCAAAGTGTTGAAGACTCTTCGAAGGTACTAGAAGAATCCTATAAAACAGCCAGTTCAGACTTGCGAAGTGCTGTAGATTATTCAACAACGAATCTAAAAGCAGGGTTTGATGGAGCATCCACTCGCTTTGAGGATGCAGTTCGTTCCGCAGGAGATACACTCAAAAGTTCAATCGAAGATTCTACAACACAGATTACTGTTTCATATGACGAAGCAGGAAATGCTTTAAGTCATGCCCTTTCGGTAGTTTCACAAACGATGATGAAAGATATTCAAACATCTACATCACATCTAACAGAATCATTGGAAAGTGCAGGTAGCACAGTTGATAGTGTGATGAAAACCAATGCTCATGCAATTCAAACTTCATTTGCAGCCTCGGCTTCCTTGATCGAAAAAGCGACGGGTGATGGTGCTCAAAAACTTGAGTTTTCGATGGATAACATTGGGGAAACGATGAAAAAAGCAATGGAAGATGGGGCGAAAAATTTCACGGCTTCTTTTGCGTCCTCCACATCCTTGCTTAGCAAATCGACATTGGAAGGGGCGCAGAAATTAGAAACAGCTTTTTCTGGAGCAGAAGAAGAGATTCGTTTCTCTTTAAAAAATCTAACCGAGCAGTTGAAAGAATCTCTTGAAGGATCCCAAACCAAGGTTTCTGTATTGTTAGATAAAGTAGTCGATGACATGCAATCTTTATCTCAGACTCAGGGGCATCATATTGGTCAATGGAGTGGGATTGTCAAAGAGATTACTCCAGTGTTGGCCGATCTAAATCAATCAACAGTTGGTTTAAACGATCTTGTTTCTCGTCTGCAAAATGCAATATCTCCAGTTGCAGAAGCAGCGCAATCATTTCATCTTGCTTCCACGAACATTCAATCTGTGTTTCCTAATATTGAAGAAACAGCAGCAGGGTATCAACGTTTTAATATTGCCTTGAGTAATGCCTCAGAAAGTTTGACATCCAGTGCGCATAATTATCAAGCTGCTGGTACTGAAATGAGCTCTTTACTCAGTGATATTAAACAGAGCCTTGTATTACAAACAAAATGCAATCAGGTTTTTGCAAAAACTCTTACTCAGGTAAAAGCCTCTGTGGATGCTTTTGTTCCAGTATCTACAGGAATGCAAAATGCCGCAGGTAATGTTCAGGTTCTATCTGAGAGTACAGCAAAAGCAGTGTCGGTGATCAAAGATGCTACAGAATTACAAGATCGTTCTGTTGGTCAGATTCAAGAAATGAGTCAATCTTTGATCGGTCTATTTGAATCACAACTTGGACAGCTTGAGCAAGTATCTCATAATTTTGTGCAGCTGCAAAGTACATTAAATTCTGGAGTTGATGCTTTTTCAGAAGAGTTGCCTCACGCGGTAGATAAAACATTGGTACACTTTGATGCAGCAATGGGTAAGGGGGTTGCACGTTTGGGAAGTTCTGTTGAGAGAATGAGAGAAGCAATGGATGACTTGGTCGAAAAATTAGAGACGATGTTTGAATCGAAAAAGAAACGATGAGTCGATTTTCATGTACGTTACGGGCTCGTCCAGTTGAAATAAATAAAGCTGTTGAGGGATTAGAGGATAGGAAAAGAGAGTGGAAAGACGAGGTTCTTTCCTTTCAGGGATTGATGATCGAGCTTCCCAAAATACCCAAAGACAAACTAAAAAAAATGAAGCTTCGAAAAAGTGCGCAAGAACTGTTGCCGTATGTTTTGGTGGAGCAAGATCTTAAATCTACAGTGTTGGATGCTTTATTTCTATTGATAGAATCCAAATGTGAGCAGTTTTCTCTTCAAACGAGATATCGAATTTTTGCCTATGGTCTCAAGTATCCACAAATTCGAAAGATAGGATATCAATACTATCAAAAAAATCCTCCTGAAGATTCTGAACCTCGATGGATTGCTGTTTTTTGGAAGCGTATCTTTTGTCCAGAGGAGCCTGAGATTAGTATGGCTCGGATTGCTTTTGAAAACCAAGTACCCATCATCCAGGTTGCAGATTGGTTTGAGATGAATCCATATGTACCTTGGATGGATGGGCTACTCATAGAATACTTAGATCATCATTCAGCTGATTGGCTTCGCGATTGTTCATTTTGGGATGTATCGACATTTATACATTCATCTGCGCCAATATATGTACGGAGTTCTATTCTTGTGTGGATTTTGAACTCATATGTTCAAGATTGGGCTGATTGGGATGATGTTTCAGAGCCATACCGTATGTTGATTGATTCTGCGAGAGATTTTTGGGGAGAACCCTACAGAACGTTTTGGAAAAACTGTAGTACGAAGGTTTGTACCATAGGATTATGGCCTTCCAATCTTGATTAATCGACGGATAATGATGTTGTTGTACTATCGGCAGGTTTGAATTTGAGAAGAGTTCGGTTCTTTATCACAGTCGCTAAATGGACAAGTGAAAAAACTTGGACACTCGCAATCCAAATCATCATTGAGAACATCATCTGATTGGCCACAGTTGGGAACAGAATTCACCCATCCATGAGTATCAACTTGACATACTTCCGTTAGTGAGAAGTCTTTTGTACATGTTCCTATTGTAAGAAACTCTTGTTCTTGCGTATTATCGCAGTTGTAATCAAATGAACCGTCGCCACGATCTGTGTTGAAGAATGAAGTCTGGTTTGGATGTGCATTGTTGTTATAATCGTAACAATCGATATTGTTGGTCACATCAAAAAAACCATCCGTTCCTCCGGGAGAACACCAGCATTCAGCACTATAGTTTGAATCACCATAGTTATCACCATCGTAATCGTGATAATAATATGTACAATTAAAAGCATTTTGCTCATTTTGAGTGCCGTTACAGTTATTGTCTACATTGTCAGAACAAACTTCTACAGCACCTGGATAAATGGTGGCATCTGCATCGTTACAATCACTTTGTGAGCTAATGGTATTTTGACAAGGAGGTGTGGAGCAAAAACCATCACCGTCATTGTCCCAGTGAACGGTTCCTTCGTCGATTTGTCCATCGCAATTGTCATCATCTCCATTGGCTACTTCTGCTGCTCCAGGAGAAACGGTAGGATCATTGTCATCACAATCTCCTTGACTCTCATTGTATCCGTCACCATCATCATCTCCTTCATCGATTTGTCCGTTACAATCATCATCGACACCATTGCCAACCTCTGGAGCATTTGGATGAATAGCAGAATTTGTATCGTCACAATCACCTTGATTTTCAGTGTATCCGTCACCATCATCATCGATATCTTGTGCAGCCAGAACATGAAAAACAGCAAGAACAGCTCCAGTCTCTTGTCTAGAGTTGCTGACGGTCATGGTTAACTCATGGTTGTTTACGGAGAGGATTGCATCACATGATGCACGGCCTGTACTATCAGCAAGAGGCGTACAGAAATCACCATCCACATTACTGGAAAACTTAATGGAGAGGTCTTCAGGAGCATCAAAAGCATCGCCGACTTGAACAATGAATGTATAGTATTCTCCCTCATACCCAAAGTCCCCACTGAGCGGTTGAATGACTTCGATATCAGGAATGTCTGGGAGATCATTAATGTTGATGAGAACAGTATCTTGAGTCGCTTCTCCGCCTTCATCTACAACTTGTAAAGAGATGACATGAGTTCCGGGTAGAAGATTTGCTGTACTCCATAGGATATTTCCTTCTTGGCTTGGAGGGGCTCCGGGAAGCTCTCCTTGTAAATCACTTTGCCACAAGATGGTCATTTCACTTGGGGAAGTAAAGTCATCATCCACCACAGCACTAAACTCAATCACCTGTCCTTCATCGAATGTAGAATCATCAACAGGAGATAGAATTGCTGCATTCGGAGTTTGGTTGTATACACCAATTTTGGTTTCTTGTTGAATGCCACATGACAGTAATAAGAAGATATTCATACAAAATCCCTATGAATGAAAAACATTTATTTCACATTGTATCACTTTCACTGATGACTTCTAAGTAGAAAGCATTCATTTAAAAAAAATAATAAGCCCCGATTGATCGGGGCTTTAATTGGTCTATAAAGTTTTACATACTAAGGCATAAGATAGAGAGTTGCTCTACCTGCATCACCATCATGATATGGAGCACCAATCCAAAGATCTGCTTTGCTATCTCCATTCATGTCTTCTGCGACAATAGTAATCCCAAACATGTCAGTATTTTCGGAATAGATACGAGCATCTGCGTCTTCTTCACTCATACTTCCACTCATATTGGCACCATCATAGAGGTATACAATTCCATTTTCAGATGGAGTACCATTGTTCATCAAGTGATAAAATGAGAAAGCAGAACCGATAGGATCACTAATATCTGGAGCACCAATAGCAAGATCTGCAATACCATCACCATTCATGTCACCCGCAGCAAGTGAATAACCAAATGTTCCTGGACCAGAGGCCGCAGTGATTACGACATCTGCATCAGTATCTGCATCGGCTTTTCCACCAAAGAGAGAATCTGCGTCGAAGAATATAAATACTTGATTAGCATTTGCCCCTGCAACAGCAAGGTCAAGAAGAGTATCTCCATTGAAGTCTGCAATAACAACCCCAGAGTTCCAACCCAATCGAGCATCTTCCGTTTCTCCACAAATGGCGCCATTATCGTGATCGAGGTAGAAGTCGATGTCGTCAATTTCCCATGCATAGTTTTCGTCTGTTAAGATATCTTCTGAACCTCGGTACAAAAGAACACAACCAGCCCCATTGGCATTTTCATCATTTCCAGGAGCGGCGACAAAGAGTTCATCACTACCATCACCATCTATATCACCACCAGTGATCGTCTGTCCGAAGTAGTCGTAGTTTGTTCCTTCTTCAAAAACCATTGTAGCATCGAAGACGGAATATTCATCATCGGTCAGTTCTGCACCACTGAAGAGATACAGATGACTATTGCATTGACCACTCCAGCATCCACTTGATCCATTTCTCCATG
>NYTD01000046.1 GCA_002683315.1 Deltaproteobacteria bacterium
ACTATGGAGACGAGAGTCCTGGCACTGGTATCTTTGCAGGTACAGATTGTGATGATGCCGATGGATTTCTCCCTCCTGCCGATGCAGATGGGGATGGATACTCGACTTGTAATGGAGATTGCAATGATTCAGATGCCTCGCTTGATGTTCGAGATCTCGATAACGATGGGTACTCTACCTGCGATGGTGACTGCGACGACAATGACCCTACAAAAACAGGATATGATGGGGATGGGGATGGGTATTCTATCTGTTCAGGAGACTGCGACGATGCAAATCCCACACTAACTCCTGCCGATCTTGATGCTGATGGATTTTCCACTTGTGACAACGACTGTGATGATACAGAGCCTTATGCATACCCTGGAGCAGCACCCATAGACTCTCCTGTTCTATGCTTGAAAGATGAAGATGGCGATGGCCGTGGAGATTCGAATCCTCCGATTGGAGTATACCCGGGAACAGATTGCAAAGATACCGATGCAGGAACATTTAACGGTGCGGCATTTCTTGAATCTCTGACCGCTTGTATGACAGATGTCGATGGAGATGGCTATGGTTCAGCCAACCCTATCTCTTCTGATATCCTTCCGGGAACAGACTGTGATGATGCCTCTCCATCACTAACTCCTGCAGATCTGGATGGAGATGGATACTCTACCTGTGATGATGATTGCAACGATGCATCTGTATTTACCTTTCCAGGAGCCGCGCAAAACGTATCCTCTGTTTTGTGTATGAGTGACAAAGATGATGATGGATATGGATCTTCTACCCCTGTTTCTGGGGCACTTACCGGAACAGATTGTGATGATGATGATGCCTATACCTTTTTGGGGGCAGCATACACTGAATCTTCTTCATTATGTATGACAGATGAAGATGGCGATGGGTATGGTCACTTAACACCCAACACGGGAGTTTCTGCAGGAACAGACTGTAATGACACAGACAGTAGCCTCACTCCAGCTGATCTAGATTTGGATGGGTATTCCACATGTGAAGATGACTGTGATGATTCCGATAACAGCCTTACTCCCATCGATGGAGATCTGGACGGGTATTCCACCTGCGAAGATGACTGTGATGATTCCGATAATGGTCGATTTCCATACAACAGTGAAATACACTACGATGGGATAGACCAAGATTGTGATCAATACGACTACATACCATTCACAATGGTTTCGGTTGGTCGTTACCATAGCTGTGGTACAAGCACATCGGGAGCCATGCATTGTTGGGGTTCAAACTCCTTTGGTGAATCCACTGATCAAATCGGTAGCTATGTTTCTGTAGCAGTAGAAAATCACAATACATGTGCATTGGATTCAAGTGGCAACATCGATTGTTGGGGAGACGGTACCTACAATCAAAACAATGCTCCTCAAGGCTCATTCAGCAAAGTCGAAGCAGGATGGCATCATTTCTGTGCATTGGATACAGCAGGAATGATTCAATGCTGGGGAAGAAATAACTACAATCAAATTGTAAATACACCAACAACATCCTTTGATGATATCACTGTGGGTGATAATCATGCATGCGCACTGGATTCTTCAGGATATGCAACATGCTGGGGTAATGATGACTACAATCAAGTTTCAGATACTCCCGTGCTACAATTTGATTCTATCTATGCGGGAGCCAACTTTAACTGCGGACTTGATAGCAATGGTTCTGCAACCTGTTGGGGAGACAATACCTATCTTCAAAGCAGTAATCCCCTCACAAATAATTTTGATTCTTTGCATCTGGGTAGCGATACAGCATGTGGCATGAACAGCAGTGGATATGTGCAATGCTGGGGGAACACATCTTCTCCAGCTGCAGATCCCCCCAATGATCCTCTTATATCCTCAGATATTTCTAGTCTTCACGGATGTGCGATTGACACAACATACAATATTTCATGCTGGGGTACCAGTGACTACGGACAAGCCGCACCTCCTGACATTCAATACACACAGCTAGATTCTGGCTGGTATCATGCATGTGCACTCGATGTCAATGGAAATGTCGAATGCTGGGGACAGAGTAACTGGGGTCAAGCTGTTTCCAAAAAAACAGGCAACTATATCAAGGTCAGCGCTGGATACCATCACACATGTGCAATCAAAGATGACAATACTGCCGCTTGCTGGGGTCGAACCAACAACTACGGACAGGCAACTCCTCCTGCCACGACAACATTCCAAGATATCTCCGCTGGCTATAATCACAGTTGTGGAGTCACTATTTTGGGAACCATCGAATGCTGGGGTGATAACAATGAAGGTCAGTCCAATGCTCCTTCTGGGAATAGCTGGGAAAGTGTAAGCGCTGGAACAACATTCACCTGCGCCACAACTGCAGCAGGGATTGTTGATTGTTGGGGCTCGAATACCTACGGACAAACAAATCATCCAAGCGGATCCCACAAAGTCATCTCTGCAGGAGATATACACATCTGCGCAACACAAGCTGATGATCAGGTTGATTGTTGGGGAAACAACGGTTCTGGACGAGCATTAGACAATGCCAATCGATTCTTGGATATCTCATCAGGAGATCAACACACCTGTGGAATCTTGGACGATGGAACGATCTTATGCTGGGGAGATAACACCTACGAACAAAGTACAGAACCTGAAAATGTATTTCTTGATATCTCAGCGGGAGCGGATTTCACCTGTGGAATCAATGATGTCCAAGCACTCCAGTGCTGGGGCGAAAACAGCTATGGACAAACCACACCTCCATAGTCCATGAACTTATTCAAAAAATACAGCTCTTTATTTACGCCGCATAGGTCTGTTCAAGATGTTCGACAAAGAGAACGAGCAGAATTGTTTGCATGGTTCGCATTTCATATCGCACCATTAATTGCCGGACTATTATGTATTCAATCATTCTTAGCGCTAAAAGAATACGCTCCTCTATCACCTAAAATTGGGATTGCTATAATCTCGTTGTGTCTTCTTCTATATGCTTTGGCAAGAAGTCCATATTTCCAAATCGCGATCTATGTCCAGATTATCCTCAATACTCTCATTTGTAGCTACATCACACTTGTTGTTTCTCCATCCGAATCTGCAACCATCTTTGCATTTACAATCGGGATTTTGACCGGTGCGATACTTCTTCCTCTCAAAGAATCAATATACATGACTCTATTGGTATGTATGTTTTTGGTACTTGTCACCATAGCACATCCCAAACCTGTTATTTTAATAGGAGCGCTGGTCATTACCTTTATCATTATTGTATTGATCTATATCATTCGGTTCAATCTTGAACGTGCTGAAATCGCACGAAAATCGCAGGTTATCAATGAAGAACAGCAACATATCGCATTCATAAAAACCATCTTCGATGGTGTTGCATTCATAGAAGAGGATCATTTTACTGAAGTAGAGCCACATTTTGGTACTATTCTAAATATCAAACAAGAGATTTTACGTAGACCTATTCATACAGTTCTCCCTTCCAGTATTGATCTTTCTACTCCTCTCCAGTCCATCTCTCTTCTTGATGATGAACGAGGCATTCGATTTTTACAGATACTCTATGAAAAGCGTCATTATCGCAAAAAGCAGATCATGGCGGTTCGTGATATCACAAACCAAACAATGCATAAAGATCAACTGATGTTTACCAATCAAATGGTCTCAACAGGTATGCTAACCACATCGATCATTCATGATATTAGCAGTCCGTTAATGGTGCTGCAACACTCTATTGAAAGCTTGAAAGAAACGTCTCATCCATCACTTGCGATGATACAAAGCTTGGATCACATCTCATCACTATTTGATTCTTTGCGTCACTATATTCGACCCGAAACACAATCAATTTCAACCCATCTTATTATTGATCGAGCACTACAAATTGTCCGATCTCGTATGCGCTGCAACATCGAAAAAGAAGTCCCGCCTCTATCAAAAAGCATTATTCCACAACATCAACTGCTTCAAGTACTGATCAACCTTTTAATGAATTCCAGTCAGGAAGTGGATAAAGCTGGAACCATTCGAATAACCGCGAAACAAGAGGAGCTAATTGAGATTATCATTGAAGATACAGGTCCCGGAATCCCACCCAATATTCAAAAACATATATTTGAACCCTACTATACGACAAAAGAAAAAGGAACGGGTCTAGGCCTTGCGATAAGTCAAAAGATACTTTTGTCATATGGAGGAAGAATCAAGCTGGATTCTTCCTACACAAACGGATGTAGGTTTATTCTTTCTTTTCCAAAGGAAAATGATGTTGAATCTGAAACAGAGATTCTCATTGTCGATGACGAACCATTGATCTGTGAATTACTAGAAGAAGCATTGGAAGAGTACAGTACAACGATCACATACAGCGCAGAAGAGGCATTGGAACTTTTGACTTCCAAAAGTTTCTCTTTAATCCTTTGCGATATTACACTTCCTGAAAAAAGCGGTTGGGACGTATTCCTAAAATGGAAAAAATCCGGTAAAGGCTCATTTATCTTTATCTCCGGGGGAATCCATCTGCTACCAGACACAATAGACCTTGAGCATGAACAAGTCGATGTTCTGAGCAAACCATTTCATCTACAACAATTATACAGCCTTGTAGATAAACATTTGTATTAATCTTCTTGTGAAACCTGATATTTTTGTAAAACCTCAAGTGGAACCATTCGAAGCATATACTCATGCGTTGCTTGAAGAATAATCATAGGTGCTTTACCCGCCTGATATGCTTCCACCCATCGCATAGCACACAAACACCATCGATCTCCTTCTTTTAAGCCTGGAAAGTTATACTCTGGAAAAGGAGTACTCAGATCATTTCCCTGTTCTTTTGAATATTGTAAGAATTCATCTGTCATAACCGCACAAGTCATATGCAAACCTCGATCTTCTGGGCCTGTATTACAACAACCATCTCTAAAAAAACCGGTCTTGGGATTCGTGGAACAAATTTTTAATGTTCCTCCGAGTACATTTTTTGCTTTTGGCCGTCGGCCATCTCGTTTTCCGTTGGGCATATCCCCTCCAAATTATGATGATTTTTGTGTATCCTTTGAAAATATCTCATGTGCAGCATGAACCAAATGTGCATATCTGCCCTCATTATTGAGCAATTCGTGATGTGTCCCCTGCTCTACAATCTCACCCTTCTCTAGGACGATAATTCGGTCCGCTCGCTGAATTGTACTCAAACGATGTGCAATCACAATGACTGTCTTTTCCTCCAATATCCGACCTATGGCTTCTTGGATTAAGGACTCTGTCATGGAGTCTATGGAAGCAGTTGCCTCATCTAATATCACTATCTGAGGTGTATGAGCCATCATACGCGCAAAAGTTAACAGTTGTCCTTCCCCAACACTGAGATCTCCTCCATTTTCTGAAAGAGTATGCTCCCAACCAAGACGCTCCACAAACCGATTTGCATAGGTTGCTTCAATTGCATTTATTCTTTCTTTCTCTGTAATGCTGGGATTCCCCAAATCAATATTAAACTGAATCGTCTCTGAAAAAACCTGAATATCTTGTCGAACAGCAGAGATATACTGACGAAGATAAGGAAGCGCAATCTCTCGAAGTTCAACCCCATTAATCGTAATACTCCCTCTATATCCGGTATACGATCGGTCCAACAATCTAGAAATGGTTGTTTTTCCTGAGCCACTAGACCCAACAATGGCAACCACTTCCCCAGGTTTTACAGTGAAAGAGACTCCTTTTAGGACATCTACTCCATCTTCAGAGTAACGAAAATGTACATCTTTTACATTGATGATACCCGATAATTTCTGTGGCGTACTTCCTTCGTATGATACAGGTTCTTCCTCATCAACCAAACCAAATACCTTGGTCAGAGCCGCAATAGCACGCTGTAACACTGCTATCTTTGATGACAATTGCTTAATCGGTCCCAACAATCGATTCAAATAATCAATAAATGCAATCATAAGCCCTAGTGTTCGAGGTTCTTCGATGGCAAACATGGGAAATATCCTTCCCATCAGTGAGGATGCATACCATAATAATAAAGCGATAAAAATCGAAGACATTCCGTCTACAACAGCAAACATCACCGCATCATAGATATTCGATCGGGTGCAGGCATTTCGAAACCTTATATTCTTTCCTTCAAATGTTTTTTTTGCTCGTTCCTCAGCCGAGAAGAGCTGTATAATCTCCACACCATCAATCTGCTCTGCAAGATATGCTGTCATTTTGGACGTTGCTGTGCGAATCTCAAGATAAAAGTGACGTAGTTTTCTACGTAGAAACTCTATCGCAAAGATTAGTATTGGAGAACAAGCAAGCAGCAACAAAGATAAAGAGACATCCAAGTAAAACATCATAACCAAACATCCTACAATAAGTAAGACATCGAGAAGGAGCGTGACGATCCCCGCAGAAATAGACTCTCCAAGAGCCTCTATATCGTTGGTCAATCGAGTCAAAAGCATTCCAGCGGGCCGAGTATCAAAAAATGACAGAGGCAAACGCAATACACGTTTATACAAAAACATCCTTAGACGAACCAATGTTCGACGACCTGTCCATGCAATAATTAGCGCATAAACAACAGAAAAAATATAAGCGCCCAACGCGGCAAGAAAGTACTGAATCGCAAGAGAGGATACACCTTCTGTTGTTCCTTTGGATATATGATTATCGATGATTTCTTTGAGAAGATAGGGTTGCAGCAAAGATAAATACGCGACAACCGGAGACAAAAGAATAGCAAAGATCAAAAACCATCGGTCTACTCTGATAAAAGCCCAAAGACGCATTAACAAGGATAAACTATTCATTGTCCCTCCTTTTGTGCAAGGTAGGTCTCTTTATATAATCCTTCTTGTGCGATAAGTTCCTCGTGAGAACCTTTTGCTATGAGTTTCCCTTCTTCTAAAACCATAATATTTTGCGCGTATCGGAATGCTGATACGCGATTCGATACAATAAAACAAGTCACTCCGGTCTGTGAAAGCTGATACAATGTTGCCACCAATTTGGATTAGAAACTTCA
>NYTD01000047.1 GCA_002683315.1 Deltaproteobacteria bacterium
GTGTGGGTGTTGCACTTGTCAAGCGATCACATACACAACAACTAGAGCAAAAAAACACATTGGATTTTAATATTTATGATCTTGAAACCTTTGGATACGATCATTCTGAGAACTCGGAGATGGAGCCCATGGTTTTGATCGTTGGCCGGCCATGCTCATTGGTGGAGGAGCCTCTACACAGTTCAAACTAGGACAATACATTCATTTTCCCAATACAACACGATTGGATTGTTGGTCTGCTGATGTCGGTATCAAACCAACGATGGGCGCACCGCACCAGCATCTTCTAAATACCATCCTACAGGAATTTGATCCTTGGGCCAATCATATGGGAGAGCGAGAGATAATAGGCAGTGACGCTCAAGTCATTGACTGTACAAAACTTATTCCTGAGCTAATATCATAAAAACATATGATGTCAGAACACAAATACAAACTGATTGGCTATATATCATCTTTTCATGTATGAATATTAAACATCCAGTATAGAGGATTGTATATGATGCTTTGGTCTATTTTACTTGTGTCTTGCATATCAGAAAAGATCATAGATACAGCACAGTTTATTACCGATTCAGATGGAGATGGGTTTTCCATCGAAGAAGATTGTAATGACAACAACCCAAGCATTCACCCACAGGCCAGTGAATACTGTGATCTTATCGATAACAACTGTGATGGACGAATCGATGAAGATGAATCTGTTGATGCATATACGTGGTTTTATGATGAAGATGGAGATGGATATGGAATAGAGGAACAATCAACCTTGTCTTGTACAAATCCTTATAAACACTCTGCATATGCTGGAGATTGCAAGGATGATAATCCGGCATACCACCCTGCGGCACCAGAAAGAGACTGCACTGATCCCAATGATTATAACTGTGATGGATATGTAGAATTCAAGGATGAGGACGAAGATGGATATGCAGCATGCATTGATTGTGAGGACGATAATCCCAAAGTATTTCCTGGTGCGACAGAAGAAGCGAAATCACAATGTTTGACACCAACAAGAACTGCCGATTACTATGCAGCCCAAAGTTCGGCGTACTTTGACACAATGGATTATCGTGTCGATATGGAAGAATGGCCACCATACTCTGATCTCGTTGCTCGATGGGAATGGCCTCCTTGGTTATTGCTCACTGCTTTCTCTAGAGAAAATATCGAATTTACAGATACCTTATTGAAGCTCTATCCATCCATCGTTACCGATCGAGACTGTCGGGGATTTGATACTCAACCTTTTGGCCGATGTTATGTCACCTTCTATTATGACAGCCACAATGGTTTGGGTTGTCCGATATATGAAGAATTCACCTTCAATGACCAAGGAGAAATCACCTTTATTGAAGCATGGTCTGATTTAGATGGATTTAGACCGCAAACCTTAGATGATCCATGGGCAGAATCTGAGAATGTGTACCGCTTATCTACTTTGATCCCCGGATTGGGAAATGAAACAGGAC
Organism: Deltaproteobacteria bacterium; assembly: GCA_002683315.1. Classification (GTDB taxonomy): domain Bacteria; phylum Myxococcota_A; class UBA796; order UBA796; family UBA796. Next base: position 1,476 of record NYTD01000047.1, read on the forward strand.
GAGTAGATCTGGAAGGAGAAGCACTACTCATTGCCAGTCAAAACAACAATGACATCAATGATTTTATATATCGAGCAGAGAATTGGTATTCGACATGGTTTACAGAATATATGGCTTCCGATGATAGCATGTGGTCCGTTGGATGTGGATGGGAATAGACAATTCTGAGAAGAGTGAATTACCTCCTCAAAATTTCCTGTCCTTCTCTCGTAATGATCCTGTCTTTATATAAAGACCATCGTTTTACATATAAAAATCGATAGTATTTTTGGTTCTCAATTAGAGAATCTTTTCAATTTGAGACTATTTATTTTACATAAAGTTCTCATGTAAATATTCCGTCCTTTTTAAGGTCATCAAAGGAGACAGAATGCCCAATAGCAATTCCAATAAAACAGAACTGATCCGATCTCTTGGCGTACTTGGGTGGACAGAGATTGAACCGACAATACTCGCTGCGCTTGCAACACAAAGTCCATTACTATTGATTGGGCCTCATGGAACTGCAAAATCTATGCTTCTTGAAAAACTAGCACATACTCTAAATCTTGAATTTCGTCACTATAATGCATCGACCCTTAACTTTGATGACCTAGTTGGATTTCCTGTGCCCGATGGAGATCGAGTCAAGTATCTTCGCACTCCACTAGATGCATGGAATGCAGAAGCGATCTTCGTAGATGAAATCTCTCGATGTAGAATCGATATGCAAAATCGCCTTTTCCCACTTGTGCATGAATGTAAACTACAAGGTCAAAAACTAACAAAACTTAAATTTCGATGGGCTGCAATGAATCCTCCTCCGACTGGTGAAGAAGATGAGAACCATCAATACATCGGAGCAGAGCCACTTGATCCTGCTTTTGCTGATCGATTTCACTGGATCATTCATGTTCCCACGAATCTAAAAGGTTCAGACTTACTCTCACTGATCAAAGGCCCAAAAACCAATCCGGATATCAGCGCAATCTTTTGTGAGGAGATCGCACAGATACGTGGGCGTTTAAAAACGACAGAAGAGTTTTATGGAGAAAAAGTCGCAACATACATACAATATGCCTATCCTATGTTGCGTAAGCACAAAATCGATATATCCAACAGACGTGTGCGAATCCTGTATCAAAATATACTCGCATTGATCGCTACTCAACGCTACGACAGCCTGATAGAACCAGCCATGATTGCACTTCAAAACTCTCTCCCACAGCGATGCTGGGAGTCGATATCAGAGGTCAAAATAATCAAGATATGCCGCGCTGCAGAAGAGTGTCTTCGAGAAAAAATATCGCCACTCCAAAAATCAATCCTTTTGGAGCACTGCCCATTTGTACGAGCAAAAATAGCAACCGAGTACAATGCAAAAAAACTAATTATTCCTATTGTTTTGGACGCACTAGAAAGTCTGTCATATGGGAAGAGACTCATCTTTTCCTACTCTCTCTTTCGAATTCTCGCCCAGTACAGACATCACTTCCCATCCTTGATCTTTGAGCTTCTCGCAAAGGATGTTTCTCTTATCGAGAACAGTGAATTTGATGTTGATAAGAATGAATGGAGCAGCGTTTCGGATCGAGAGGAACAGCTATTGTACAGCCTACAAGCAGTACCGGATGATCAAAGATGGCTAAGACGTGTTCTATATCTTTGTTTTCGAGAACAGCACAGCATCGAGATGCTTATTGACTATGCAGAATATGCCTCTCAACTTACAAAAGAGCTTGAATCCAACCTAAGGAAATAAGATGGCAATGGAGAACAAACTGTACTCTAGACTAATGAATGAACAGCTTGGTCTTCCCGATCTGATAGAATTTTCTATCAGAAGCATTCCAGAGCAGCATCTGGAATGGAAAGAAGAGCTGATTAAAAATATGCACTGCGACTCTATGGAAGAGCTCCAGTCGCTGGGCAAATCTCAGTTTGATTATCTAAAAATGCCATATGTTGCTCCTTTTTCAACAAATAAACATACTCCTCTATACGATCATTGCTCTGTCCATGCTGGTGATATCGTTTCATTCTATATTCTGAGCCGATGCTCTGAAGTTCTTTTCATGAGACGAAGACGTCCTATCATTTCCTATGATCGGCTAAAAAGATCTATTTTTATCCATAGAAGCCATATAGGAACACTTGCAAATCGGAGAAAGAAATGAACGAGCTTGAGTATCGTCTTTGTAACGTATCTATGCCTATTCGAGCTGGAATGGCTGACATGATCACCTTGTTCTCCCTACAAGAAGATCCTGATATAGAGGATATCTATATCCCTCCACAAAAAAGACCCATTATCTATGTACATCCCACCTTTATAGAACGGCATTGCAAGACAGACGAGCATCTTTTTATCTTTGTTCTTTCCGAAGTGTACCGCCTACGTCTTTGTCAAACGAGTTCCTTTCAAGGAGAAAACAAAGAAGCCGAGGTAGCTGCTAGGGCTATGGTACACTCCTTTCTTTGTTCCATCTTTCCCGAAGAAGAATACACCTCGTTTTTCACTCAGATCTATGAAGAAGATCTATTCCCAGAATGCCTTCTTCGCCCGCCCCCAAATTATCCTGGCCTTCCACAGTATCCTCCATCTCTCAAAAAAGAGATCGTCGATATTTGGCATCAGCTCTATTATGAAAGCGATCTTGAGTACGCTGACCTTATTGAGAAGGTCTCTTTAATTATCTCTGCATATCGTATGGCTGGAAACTATTACTTCCCAGATCTAATCGGCGGAAATTACTGCAAAAAAGAATCGCGAATCGATCCCCAAAAGCACTACATATTCTTGAATCTCATCTCTCATATCTCTATTGATTCAAGATTCATTCCCGATGGACATGCGGGTCGATCCCTTTGCTCCCTAGAGTCAGAATACAAGCTGAAGCTTAATCCAGCCAAACGTCCAAATAAAACTCTTGAAAGAGCCATCTATCTCGCGGCCAGAACAACGGTCTCTTCGACACATCACAAGAAAACACACAAAAAGGTAGAGATTCTACAGGCCTGGCCTTCTCGCGATCGAAAAGCCTTTGCTATCTCGGCAGGTGGAAGTCCGAGCCTATTGTATCGAAATGAAACTCTATTTTCACAGTACAAACCGCATGTTGTTGATATTTACTTCGATGTTTCAGGGAGCATGAGTGACTTTCTCATCTACTGTGCCGAAGCGATCTTATCTTGCTCTCGAAAAATAAACATCAACCTTTGGTTATTTTCTATTGGTATTCAACGCATCACCATCGATCAGCTCAAAAGTGGAGAGGTTCCAACATTTGGAGGAACCAGCATCGATGAAGTGACGGAGCATATCATGGAACACAAAGCAAGCTCTGTGGTTATCATTACAGATGGCTATGTGGGAAGAATACCCGAAGATCATCTTGAATACTGCAAACGACATGTAAATATACAAGTTGTATACACACCTGAATATGGTTCAGATGATTTGGCTCCGGTCACAAATAAACAACATGTCTTCGCAGGACAGTACAAAAAAGTAGATCTACTTGAAGAAATCTAGAAGCTCAACAAATCAGGTGTCTCTTTTTTTTGATACTCTATTGTCCATACCACCACAATGGAGAAGCCATGATATTCAGACAGCTCATTGATAAAACCAGCTCCACGTATACCTATCTGATCGCTGACAAACAGAGTAAAGAAGCAATTCTTATCGATCCCGTACTAGAACAATTGGAACGAGACTTAGCGCTGCTAAAAGAATTAGAGCTTACATTGGTCTATACACTTGAAACCCATTTGCATGCAGATCACATTACATCAGGTGGTCTGTTACGACAAAAAATAGGCTCTAAGACTGTAGTGGCATCTAAATGTGGTGCGGAGTGTGCAGATCGATTTGTTGAACATCATGATGTCATCACAATAGGGTCTCTATCTATACAAGTTCGTCGAACCCCAGGACACACGAGTGGATGCATCTCATATATTTTGAAGCACAACAAGCAAACCTATGCATTTACAGGAGATGCACTTATGATTCGAGGATGTGGGCGTACGGATTTTCAAGGGGGCAGTGCTGAAACCCTGTATCAATCTGTGCACGAACAACTCTTTACACTTCCCAACGAAACCATTGTCTATCCGGGACACAACTATAAAGGAGTCTTATCAAGCACTATTGTGGAAGAAAAACGTCACAATCCTCGTCTTCGATTGGAAAATACCAAAGAGATGTTCATCGAAATTATGAAAAATCTCAAGCTATCTCCTCCCAAAAAACTAGCCCAAGCCCTTCCAGCCAATCAAAATTGTGGAATTATCAGAACAAAAACAGAAAAAAGTCCCAAAGATATTACAGATTATGATGCATATCGAATTATCGATGTTCGAGAAAAATCTGAATTCGATGGTCCTTTGGGACATATCCCAAAATCTGAGTTGGTTCCTCTTGCTACAATTAGAGAGACAGCACAATCGTGGAATCGCAATCAACCTCTTCTTTTGGTTTGCCGGAGTGGATTTCGATCCAATGTTGCTTGTGAATTACTAAAAGAGATGTCGTTCATTGATGTAACCAACCTTATCGGTGGTATGATTTCATGGAATCAACTGGATGAAAAAGAACAAAATTAACGCATACTGGATGCATGCAGATTCATGTATTTGAAACAAAAACACATATGAATATCATACCAAACACATCCCTATGATACATACCATGTACACAATATTTGGAGCCCTCTCATGAAATACTTTCTTCTACCTTTTATTTTATGCTCTTTCGCCTGTGGTGACGCTGATAAATCTACATCAGAAGATGGAATCATAGCAGAAGATTCCCAAAGCTCAAATGAAGATTGGGGCGAAGAAGAGTGGAGCGAAGAAGAATGGAGCGAAGAAGAATGGAGCGAAGAAGCCGCAGAGTGCGAGCACCTATTCGAAGAATGTTTATACGAAGGAGGTTCTGAAGAAGAATGTTGGCACCTATTCGAAGAATGCCTTTATGCTGAAGAGGAGTGGAGCGAAGAAGAATGGAACGAAGAAGAGTGGGAAGAATATATTCTTTGGTGTGAAGAATTCTTTTATGAATGCCTAGATAATGGCGGCACAGAAGAGGAATGCTGGTACCTATTTGAAGAATGTTTATCAGGAGAGGAATGGGAAGAACACCAAGAAGAACCATCATGCTGGGACGATTTTGAATCGTGTACAGACGAAACTGGTGATGCTGAAGAGTGCTGGCCTGCATACCTTGAATGTCATGAAGAAGAACAAGCACAGGAACTAGAAGAAGAATGCTGGTATGGATTAGAAGAATGTCTTGATTCAGGAGAAGATCCCAATGCATGCTGGACATTCTATGAGGAATGCCTGTCCGGAACAGCGGAAGATCCGGATACTTGGGAAGAGACAGAGGATGGATTTGACTGTCCTGATCTATATCTTGAATGTCTAGACAGTGGAACAGATCCTCTTGATTGCCTCTCTTTGTACGAGGAATGTACAGAGAACTAGCTCCTAAGCTCATGAAGAATCAAAGGCTTTGCTATTGCAAGGCCTTTTTTATAACTCAATAATATTTCTTTTAAAGAGAGACACATCAATATATACTTGATATCAAAACACCAAACTTTAAGGATTTTCGATGCGGATCATTCCACTATTTTTTTATTTCGCGTGCAGTTCAGAAACAAAGATCGGAAACTCTGATACAGGTACTATTCAAGATGGCTACACAGATGCAGATGGAGATGGGTTTGATTCTTCTGAAGATTGTAATGACAACGACCCACAGGTACACCCATCACAAGAAGAGGTTTGTGATGGTGTCGACAACAACTGTAATGGAAGTATCGATGAAGATGTTTTATCACTCTATTATGTAGATTCGGATGGAGATGGATTTGGAAATCCAGATATCAATATGGAGAGCTGTTCTGAACCAACAGGATTTGTCAGTATCGGCACCGACTGTGACGATACACAGTCACAAACATATCCAGGAGCGAGTGAAATCTGTGATGAGCAAGACAATGATTGTGATGGAAGTATTGATAATGGACTGGGTGAAGAATACTTTATTGATGAAGATGGTGATGGATTTGGGGATGACAATCAAACCATGGAAGCATGCGATCTTCGTGTTGGTCTTTCTGCTCTAGGAGGTGATTGTAATGACACCGATGCAAGCCAAAATCCTCTTGCACAAGAAGAATGTGATGACATCGATAACAATTGTGATGGAAACATCGATGAAAATGTAACCAACATATACTATCTAGATTTTGATGCGGATGGATACGGGGATCCCGATCAGACAACACAAGCATGCATGTTACCAGCAGGGTACGTAGAGACAGCTGATGACTGTGACGACATTGAGGTTCTCATTCATCCAAATGCAGAAGAGATCTGCGACAACATAGATAATAACTGTGATGGCAACATCGATGATACAAGCTCGATCAATGCTAGTATTTGGTATGAGGATGGAGATGATGATGGATATGGGAATGCAAGTGTGACACAAGTTGCATGTACTCTACCCACAGGATTTGTCCCTGTGATGGGTGATTGCAATGACAACAATGAAAACATATCACCTGCTGCAGATGAGTTATGCAATGGTGTCGACGACAATTGTGATGAAGAAGTCGATGAAGAAGGATCGGTAGATGCACCCGTGTGGTACCTTGATGCAGATGGAGATGGATTTGGTACAACCAACACATCTATCTTTACATGTACGCAGCCCACTGGATTTCAAAGCAATAGCACAGATTGTGATGATCAAGACAACGACATCTACCCGCAGGCACCCGAATACTGTAATGGAGAAGATGATAACTGTGATGGAACCATCGATGAGGATCATGCCATCAATGCACAGACTTGGTATTTGGACAATGATGAAGATGGATATGGTGATGCAGCCATTTTGATCATGAGTTGTGCACAACCCGTAGGTCATGTGTCTAATCTTTTGGACTGCGACGACTCAGTTGATACGATCTCTCCAGATGCCGATGAGATCTGTGATGGTCAAGACAATGATTGTGATGGACAAATCGATGGAGCCAGCGCCATCGATCCAAACACGTGGTATGCCGATGCAGATGGAGATGGATTTGGAAGTATGATATATACCACACAATCATGCGATCAACCCAGCGGATATGTCTCTGACGATCAAGACTGCAATGACTTAGAGTCTACATTCAACCCAGATGCAGATGAAATCTGTGATGGTTCTGACAATAACTGTGATGGGCAAATCGATGAAGAAGGTGCCATCGATGGATCCATATGGTACCAAGATGATGATCATGATGGTCTGGGAGATCTATCAAACACATTGGAATCTTGCGATCAGCCACCGGGATACGTCGATAATGGAGATGACTGTGATGACTCTAGCTCCTCCGATATCGATGGAGATGGAACTCAAGATTGTTCAGATGACGACATTGATGGGGATGGTCTTCGTAACATTTGGGATGCAGCCCCTGAAGATGAGAGCATAACAAGACCACCCAATAGTGGAACAGGAGCGTTGGGAAATACCGTAATTTCTACAGACGTGATCTGGGAAGAGTATACAACACTTGATGGAGGAGCACAATCTGGAAATGCCGTAATCTCTGTGATCGATGGATCCATATTTTCCCTTGAAGACGAAATTCTGATCCTCTCACAGCAAGGGTCTGATGCCGGACAATATGAAACAGCATTTGTAGTACAAATCTTGGGTAATCAATTAGAGATTGAACCAAATTTGACACAGTCCTATTCAAGTCAAAGCACTGTTTTGGTGCAACACATCCCACACTACCAAAATATTGAGGTCACGTCAGCCGGATCCATCTCTACTGTTTCCTGGGACGGAAATGGAGGAGGAGTCATTATTGCACGCGCTACAGAATCGATTGTAGTCGATGGAGTCATCACCACATCGAATCAAGGTTTTCGAGGAGGAAATGGTGTTTTTGGAAACAGCAGCGATCCGACGCAAGGAGAATCATACCAAGGTCTTGGTCAAAGTGGGATCACATCTACCAATCTTGGAGGTGGTGGAGCCTATCCTCGTAGATCAGACAATTCCGACTCAGGTGGTGGTGGTGGATATGGAGAAAGTGGCACAGCTGGTGTCAACTACTACAGTAGTGCAGTCACAAGTGGAGGTCAAAGTTATGGAACAGCTGATCTAACCTCATGGTTTTTCGGTTCTGGTGGAGGAGGAGGATCTCCCGATACCGAAGGAGATGGAGTCAGCAATAGTAATTATGCTGGTGATGGTGGTGCAGGTGGTGGACTTATTTCACTTTTTGCAGGCACTGAATTCACAATATCAGGATCTATTCTCTCCAATGGAAAAGATGGTGATGATGGAGTTTCCGGTGGTGGAGAAGTCGGAGCTGGAGGAGGAGGTTCTGGCGGAATGATCTATCTTGCTTCTCCAGAGTTAAGCATCACTGGAACAGTACAAGCACAAGGTGGTACAGGTGGAATTGGAGTTGGTAATAGCGGTCCTTATGGTTCTGCACAAGGTGGCAACGGAGGAGATGGACGTGTTCGGCTTGATTATAACAATCTAACGGGAACCTCTTCTACTACGATTGGTTATACACAAAGCTATAATGAATAACGACAGAAAATAAAAGACGAGTGCATCAGCACTCGTCTGTAGTATCATCAAAGATGGATTATGCAGTCTGCTCTATCTTTGCTCCACCAGCTTCACTTTCTGATTTTGCAACAGAGTATACGACAAGACCAAAGCCAATTTTGTTGATGGCATCTGCAATGTTGTACAGCACATCAAGACTCCAACCCATACCATGAAGAAGGTTTCCTTCCATTGTCATGTATCCGATTGGATAAATAGCCCAGCCTGCTGTAATGAAGAGCTTCATCAAGAACATTGCGCTTTTCAAAGATTCGCTGTTAGAGCTTTGCGTAAGTTTTGCAACATCACCCGCGAACACTTCATATACGATGTATAGATATCCAACAGTAGAGATTGTTCCCCACATAATCGTTTGGTCTGGACCTGCGATTTCACCGATGTATCCTGTGACAAGCATGAAGACGAGCTATCATA
>NYTD01000048.1 GCA_002683315.1 Deltaproteobacteria bacterium
AATTCGCGGCCCTCGACCCGAGAAATAACTCAGGTCATAGCTTCCCGGCGTCATGACCCCTTCGTAGGTGTCGGCACGCGTGGAATAAGAAGCAACGCCGATGCATTCAGGAACGGTGGCTGGAGCAGCCACAGAGCGCATCTCATCACCGATATAGCCTGGGTCGACGGCACTGGTGTCGACAAAGTTGACTCCACCACCAAATGAGGTGATGTCGTCCGTGAGCCACAGATCAAGAAATACATCACTTGTTCCATCATTTTTGAGCCACAGCTGCCACCATCCCGTGTCGGGAGTGCTGTATGAGAAGTTGCTGTAATTGGTAACATACCCATAGTACATGAATGTATTGTTGGATGATTGACTATATGTGGAGCACAAATAGTTGGATGATGTATCGTTGGAGCATTCGAAATCAGAAGATTGCATCATCGACATGAAGTCGCTTTGCGCACCACCAGGCTTACGAATGTAGACCTGCGTGCTATCCAAGTTCGACTGGCTGATCACAGTGAGGAAGAAATAGGAACTTCCACTGGTAGCCATGTATTCAGGACTGTAGAACCAATATTGCTGCCATTGTGCGTCCGCAACCACATTGACCGATCCGTGACGGTAGTTCTTTCCGATGTTTCCAGCCGGACAAACCTGCGTGATTCCTTCGTTGTGCGCTTCTTCCACAGCGACTTCTCGATTGGACGAACCATCGAGATACTGCCCGTTGAACACGGAGACCTCATGAAGCATGACATCAGCCCCTTCATCTTTGGCCCAGGCAATGGCCTCAGAATGAGAAATGGTGTTGTAGATGTCACCCAAGATTAGGCTGGCTTCAGGAGCCAGTCCTCTATATCGTCTATAGTTGGCATGACCTCCCAAAACGATGCTGCTGACTGGTGTACCATGACCGTTTTCGTCTGCCTCTGTATCAATGATGGTACCATCAGCACTGGTATGCACCTCTCCATCATCACCATCGATCGAAGCAATGACCTTGGATGAACCCAGCTGAATCACACGCTCGTTGTAGTCCAACGCATAGTTACTGTTTACATCCTCTACAATATACAGCGGCTCACCAAAGCCCTCATCCAAATCGCTAAAGCCTTCGTCGGACCCTGCGTTTCGCATTTCATCTCCATTGGTATCGAGATACAACCAGTCGATATCTGCCTCATAGGTGGTGTCGGTGCCGTAATAGGCATCACTGGTATGACTGTTGACCTGGGAATGAAGTACATGAAGAATCTCATTGGCGTCCAGTACACTGTCCTCGTTGAGATCAATTCCATCGATACCCGGTGTGAATACATTGTCCCCATCGGCATCAAACCACATAGATACGCCCGCGTCGGTGCGGAAAAAATCAGGATGAAGAACATCGACCCCTGTATCGAAATTGGCGATGACGATATCGGTGCCCAGCAACTTGGATCCATTTCCCGATCCGAGAACTCGATTGACGTCAAATGCGCCCGTTTCGCGAATGGAGACATCCAGTGGAGGCTGTACATGAAGAGGTTGTGCAAGGTCAACACGCTCAACTAGTTTGTGGGATTCAAGTTGAGGAATCAACATCCACGGAATATGGGCAAAATAAATTTGCCCGATGTGCAAGGGCTCTCCGTTGGTACGCTTGAACGTACTGCCACCGTTTTCCCATTGCGCAAATAACGATTGCGGTGGTGGGCTTGAAAATCGAATACTCACAGAGACGGTATCATCAGCGATTCTGTCTTGAAATGGGCCGATGATCGATTCGCTGTGCAATGCATGCAACAATTTAAGGTCTGGGCCTAATTTGTCAAAGGTAGCCGTTTCGGAAGCGTGGGCGTTCCAGCCCAAAAGTGCGAGAAATAACATTAGAGGACCCCCATGGAGACAAGTTTGGCGATGACCGCCCGTTGAAATGATGGATAGGCAGTGGCGTCCACTTCCCATGAAGATGAATCCGAGGGAACAAGGTCGTGCGTATCGTCCATGTCAAGGAGTGCAATCGATGCTCCGACCTCATCTCCGGAAAACACATAGGCCAATACTTTCGCGGTTGACAACGATGTGGAATCAATCGTCTCAATAGAGGATGAGTATTGCGGATTTAAATCCAGCAGATCATCGATACTGGATATGGTATAGTCAAAATCGTGAGTGATCATGGTTGCCGAAGAAAGTCCAGCATATGCATCTTCATTGGTATCGTCCATGGTCAGAGCAATCTCAAACCACTGAATGGCGATTTCTGCTTGGAATTGACGTAGCGAACACCATCCAAGTCCATTGGCATTGTCTGTGGTGATTCCATTTTCGTACCCGTCATACATAAAGGATGTGCACGCTTCTTCGAATGAACCTTGTTGATATAAGGTCCAGCCGTCTTCCACGGTCATCGCTTCTTCATATCCGTCATCATAGCCTTCGGAATATCCTTCATCATATCCGTCGCCCAATCCAGAATCGTATCCTTCGGACAATCCAGAATCGTATCCGTCTATTACACCAGAATCGTATCCTTCGGACAATCCATCTTGGACTCCAGAATCATATCCTTGGGATAGTCCGTCTTGTAGACCAGAATCATATCCCTCATTTTGTCCGCTTTCGTACCCTTGTTGGTACTGTTCATCGAGCTCTTGCTGATGCTTATCTCCACTGCATGCGAAGATAAAGGCCAATGCAACCATATTTGCCTCCAATAGAATATGAGAGACAAAAACATTGTGCTCTCATATACTGTCGTATTCGATGAGATCATCGTCAGCAAATTCTTTAAACAACTCTGTAAAAAAGTGGATACAAGACAGCAAAGATTCTCTTTTGCGAGATAAAGACGTTAAAAGGATTGCAACCCGAACTGAACTATTTTCTGGAGCCTTGATATGTATCTTGTTCTTTCCCCAGCCAAACGTTTGCATACAGTGTCTGTACCGAAAAAGGGGACGGATCCTGTTTTTTGGAGCGAGAGTCGAACACTTGCACAGCGTGTACAAGAGCTGACGACCACCGATTTGGAATCCCTTATGAAGATTTCCTCCAAGCTAAGCACGCTCAATCATGACCGATTTCAGAATTTTTCTATGGAGGATATTTCAGGGACACCTGCCATTCAAACATTTGCGGGCGATACTTTTGTAGGAATGGATTCTTTGACACTTGAAGATGAAGATATAAAATGGGCCCAAAGCCGCGTGGGGATCTTATCGGGTTTGTATGGGGTTTTGCGTCCTCTTGATCGAATAGAGCCCTATCGTTTGGAAATGGGTACAAAGCTTAAAACGACAAAAGGAAAAGATCTATACGGGTACTGGGGGGATTCTGTGCAAAAAGAAGTGGCAAAGCGAGTACAAGCATCGCAGTTTCCCACACTGGTGAATCTGGCATCGGTAGAATATTTCAACGTGCTCAAGGGAATCGGCGTTCCTGTGATCAATCCTGTTTTTAAAGAAGAGAAGAACGGGGCATACAAAATAATCGCTCTCAAAGCAAAACGCGCTCGAGGAAGCATGGCACGATTTGCAATTGACAAACGTCTCGACAATCCACAAGACCTAAAAAGATTTGATTATGGTGGATATGCATTCTCGCCAGATCACAGTGATGAACAAAATTGGGTTTTCCTACGATAAGCCGTTGCCCCTTGAGATCTCATGCGATACACTTTGCAAAGTAGCCTCTTTCCCGTGACAGAATTGTGCGCACCCCTCCTATAGAAGTAAAAGAGTTTTTTGCTCAACGACGAACCATTCAAGCTTTCTATGAACAATATGGTGGACTGACCATTTATCGCTCTGTCAATATCAAAAATGATGATGAGCTGTTGTTTCTTGTGTCACCGATGAAAGGACTAAGACCTCTTCTCAAAAAACGCGTTTCTTGTAAGTCTCCATATCTTGCTCGTATTTTGGAAATCGGAACTGTTCCCGAAACCTCACATCCATACTGGGTGTGCGCCCTTGATCTTGGATCCAAATTTGAGGAACTTCTAAACGAGTATAAATCTGCCCGTCTTTGTCGTCTTCTTCGCCATGTAGCCATCGGATTATCTATTTTACACAATAACAATGTGTATCACGGAGATGTTCGATCCAGTAATGTCTGGGTTCGTCACAAAAAAATAGGAGAAGAAGCTTTTCTTGTTGGTGTCTCTATCGATCAGTGGGCCAAAATGATTGGTCCTCCATCACCAAAGATAGAACAAGCTCGTTATATGGCGCCAGAAAAGACGATGGGTGAATCTTCTTCGAAAAAAACAGATATCTATGCGTTTGGCGTCATGGTGTATCGTGCTCTTTCAGGAAGTTATCCTTTTGATGGAACTGAATCTTTCTCTATTTCTGCATCTCATGCAACAGAACCTGTTCCCAATCCGATGGTTCCATTTGATGACCCAATGTGGGATATGATCACAAAGTGTTTGTCCAAAAATCCTAAAGATCGCCCCGATTCATTGTTGTCTTTCATTGAGTTATTGGGAGTGTATGAGCAAGGTAGCCGTTCCGTGCATCAAGAGCCTCTAAAAGAATTGTCATCAGAAGAAGCGACTCCTGCATTTTTTACTTCTCAAAATCAGATGCCTTCATCTTCCGAAGAAGAACCAGTAGTTGAGCAACCGATATCAGAATCGGTCTCGCTAGAGCAGCCTTCTACGACTCCCGAACCCGCCTTTCCTCAGCTACAAAATATGGATGCTCTTGTCGAAGAAGAACTTGTAGACTTTCAGTTTTCGGATAATCAGCATTCTTTTTCAGAGGGAGCACATGTCGTGTATGAAGCTGATTCTGAATTAACCATTCCTCCGGTCATTCCAGGGCCCCCTACCATGGATCGAACCGATTGGTCTATTCTTCAAAAAGAAAAGACAGGAGAAATTCTCAATGAGCCTCCTCTTCGACAAGAAGAGCCTCCTGTTTTTCAAGAGCCTCAAGCAGAGGAGCCTCAAACAAAAAATCCTCAAATAGAGAAGCCCATCACGGATGAAGAACAGTATCGACCTGTGGTTGTAGAAGAGCAGATATATGTACCTGAATCGGATCTGCAAGCAATCTCTCCAGACGATGAAAGCGAGCATACACAAACAGAAACACTCCATCTTGTAGAGGATCTTGATTCGGAGACGATGTACACCGTAGAGCAATCAGACTATTCTGGAACAGAACCAGAAACAATGGAGCACACAGAGAGTGAAGATCGAACAGTGGTTCCTGCGAGAATTCGAATTGAGAATGCTGGTGACCAAGAAGATGCACTGGCAGTCCCCAAACTCTCTATCTCAGTGGTTTCACCAGAAGAAGGACCGACATCACCTCCGAGAGTTGCTCTGGATGATATCTCACCGATGGCAAAGGCTGATATTACAGAGAATGAAGATGATATTGAGGAGCCTGAATTTACAGGTTCTATTGATGTCGATACGAAAAAGTATATCCTTATCTTTTTGGCCTGCTTTACTTTAACTATATTGGTCATGTATTTGATTTCATAATCATAAAAAATCTGAACAAAAAATAATTATTGATGTATATTGTGGTCATAATATGACCTAAGGTCGACCAGTCGATGGTGTACATATGTTAGCTATGTATATCTTTTTGTCGGAGGATGTATGCTGAAGAAATTATCGATATCGAATTTTGCCATTATTGAAGAATTAAGTTTGGATTTGGCAAACGGATTTATCGTTATTACTGGTGAAACAGGTGCAGGGAAATCTATTATTTTCGATGCGATAGAGCTTTTACTGGGGGGGCGAGCAAACCATGATATGATTCGATTTGGAACCAAATCTGCTCGTATAGAGGGGGTTTTTACCTTGGGTTCACATCAGAGAGAGCGAATTGAGTCTATTCTTGAAGAATATGGTTGTCCAATTGATGATGATCTGCATATTCGCCGAATTCTTTCAGAGAAAGGTCGTTCCAAGATTTTTATCAATGGGGCTATGTCTTCTTTGCGCGCACTTCAAGAGATATCGCAAGGCTTTGTTGATGTGATTTCTCAGCATGCTTCTCATCAACTCATGCAATCAGAAGAGCACCTTGCCTTGGTCGATATGTTTGCCAAAACCCAAGA
>NYTD01000049.1 GCA_002683315.1 Deltaproteobacteria bacterium
AAATCAACGAACCCAATCTTTCCATATATCAAAAGTATCTATTCAGTTGTTTTTGAGAAATTTTTTACTTAGAAAATCATATCTTCGAACCGACGATTTGTGCAATGTTTTGGAAACCAATCGACCAGAAAAGCATTATTGGTAATGGATACCCATAAGCTTCATTACTGAAGAGATGATTTGATGGTATCTTTGTGTTTTTTGGGTTGGTACAATTAGCGGATGAGATTTGTTGTTTTTACCCATGCTTCTATTACAAAAAAATGTATCATTGTAACGATATGGGATAGATTATCAAATTTGTGTAACAATACATTTTGGGGAGAAGAGATGCGCCTTTTTTTATGGACATATTTTTTTGGTATCGCTTGTGACAGTGGGGATAATAAACTTGTGGAAGTCATTGATGCAGATGGGGATGGCTTTTCACAAGAAGAAGACTGCAACGATACAGATGCGTCAATTTACCCAGAAGCACTGGAAAACTGTGATGGTGTCGATAATGATTGTGATGGCATCATTGATGCACAAGATCCAGATATTCAAGATGCAATGACACTGTATGGTGATGCAGATGGAGATGGGGTTGGAGGAGACTCTTTTATGCTTTTCTCTTGCGAACCCGTTTCCGGTTATGTCGAAACAAATTCAGATTGCAATGATGTGAATCCCAATACATTTCCAGATGCTGTGGAGATTTGTGATGGAGAAGACAATAACTGTGATGATGAGATTGATGAAGGTGTGGAGATCACATTTTATGAAGATGGTGACTTTGATGGCTTTGGAAATAGTGACGTAACCCAAGAGGCTTGCACTCCTCCTCTTGGCTTTGTATACAATTCCTTGGATTGTGACGATTCTTTAGCGACGATTCATCCAGGGGCTCTGGAAATCTGTGACGGAGAGGACAACAACTGTGATGGTGATATTGATGAAGAGGCCATAAATGCCAACACATATTACATTGATGAAGATGCTGACAGTTTTGGTGGTGGTGCTTCGATTCAGTCCTGTGAGTTGCCAGAAGGTTATGCTTTCACGTCTTCCGATTGTGATGACGGCAATGCGGATATTCATCCGGACGCATTGGAAGTCTGTGATGGTATCGATAATAATTGTGATGGTACACAAGATGGTGCAGACGCCACAGATTCCGTAATGTGGTATTTGGATTTTGATGTAGATGGGTATGGAACCCCATTGATTTCACAGCGTTCTTGTCAACAGCCGACAGGATATGTCGCAGACTCTTCAGATTGTGATGATGTCAATACAGAATCACATCCCAATGCCAATGAAATCTGTGATTTAATTGATAACGATTGTGATGGTGTTGTGGATGAATCCGATGCTGTAGATGCCATCACATGGTATCTAGATGTTGATTCTGATGGGTATGGAATTCCCGTAGCACAAACATCTTGTAGTCAGCCTTCAGGGTATGTCGACAATCAAGATGATTGTAATGATTCCAATGTTACCATTAGTCCTGCAGCGATTGAAATTTGTGATGAAGTGGATAACAATTGTGATGGAACGATAGATGAGTCTTCTGCAACAGATGCGATTACATGGTATCTGGATGCAGATGAAGATGGATATGGAGATACAGCAGTTAGCCTTGTCTCTTGTGATACACCAATGGAATATGTACAAGAATCAGGTGACTGTGATGATTCCGATAGTGATATACATCCAGATATTTCTGATGTTTGGTATGATGGTGTCGATGCAGACTGTCAGGGTAATGATGACTATGATGCAGATGGTGATGGTGAGCAGAGCTATCAAGAAGCAGGAGGAAGCGATTGTGATGACTCCGATCCATTGGTAGTTGCCTGTGGAAGTACAGAGGGATCGGCCTTGGACTCTTGCGATGAGCTGCTAGATGCAGATTCAAGCCTACAAGATGGGGTATTTTGGATCAATCCAGATTCCTCTGGAGCAATAGAAGCCTATTGTGATATGACGACGGATGGAGGAGGATGGACTTTATTTGGAAATATCGTTACCGCGGGCTTTAACTATGCAAGTAGTACCTCACAAGTACCCATCAGCGTCTCTTTTACAGATACGATGATTGGTGTGAAGCCAGAAGATACCATAGCGAGAATGAGAGTAGAGGGTCCGAGTTATCATTTTGATGTACGCGAATCTTCTCCATCCGTCGAATATATTCCAAGTACAGGCTCTGTAGCTACAGGACTAGGATTTGATACTGTTCTCTCCGAAGACAATGCAACAATCTCTTTTGACCGATCCAGTATCGGTTTCTCTACTTCTGCTACAGGATATGGAGGTGGAGCTTTCGTGACAATCGGTGGCGGCTGGGGATCTGTGATCGGAGGTTATTCTTTTACGGTCAGCTTCACATGTAGCCAACCAAATTCCGGAATACTGACACCGATTGTTCAGGCTGTTTCTGGTGGGTTTGGCGCAAAAAACTCCATGACATTTGCTACACAGTATGGTTGCAATAATACATCAACAGGGGTACCGATATCAGCAATTCACTTCTTCTATAGGTAGAGAAGAAATCAACCCACTTTTGGTCTCCATAATACCTCAAAGAGAGTGGAACAACTATCTTTAATAATGGATCCACGGTGTACTTAAGTATAGGTGGCGGTACTGAACGAACCACGGCAAATATGGCTGTACATTCATTTTTCATGTCATGAATTTACACTCACTTTTTCCTTTATCTCAACCACCAAGACTTGCATCGACCAACCAGTCTCCATAAATCCAAGGAGCGAGGTCTTTATTGTGAGCTCTACGAGATAAAAAGGAAACATAGCGTTTTTTGAGCACCGTAATATGTTCTTCAGGCTTTGGTAGATCTACTTGTTGGTGTTTTTGAGAGGGTTGTATGCGTATTCGTGGGTAACATGCAAAAAGGAGATGTCCTGGCCCCAGAATCCCAAGCAGACGTATGATGACTTCTCGGCGATCCCAGTTTTTTTCTCTTATCAAGTCTATCTTGAGGATTTCGAGAACACGATCGTCAAGTCCTTTATCCCAACACAGCAATTTTTCACGGAGTGCAGTTAGTCCAAAAACCAATCGTGGTTGCATACGATGAGAGAGCTCCTCTGCAACGGAAGGACCCATGATAAAACATCGGTCGAAAACACCTTGATGAAAATGAATCATCTCTTTGGGATTGGGATGACCTGTGGGTTCAATGGCAATATAATGTCCCGCTTCAAAATCGGTATAGATTGAGGATCGTTCCACCTGTACAGGATAAGAACAATAGGTACAGGGAAAGACCTGAAATGTCCCGTCAAGGATTGTCTTTCGTACCTGCGGGATACGGGTAATATGCATCCCTTTCAGAAGAGGAGCTGAAAAAACAGAACCACATTTATGACAAGTTAAATTTTGATGAACAAAAGTACTCATGGCTGAATAAGTGGTTTGTACCGAGTAAACTGCGCTTCTTTTCCTTCTTCTGCTTCTATAACAAATCGGAACGGTTCAAAATCAGGAGGTTGACCATACCACCCTTCAAAACGAACCACACCATCTTTTTCTGTTATTGTTGGTTCTGACCACTGTTTTTTAAGTTCAGGATAGGTGTCAAGCATCTGTTGAGCGTTGATATCTGAGGGGCGAGAGGGAGCCCATGTATGATGAAAGAAAGAGATCGCATTGTGTAATTGCACCGGTGTCCCAGAGAGTAAAAATACTTTCCAATGTAGGCTTTTAGGTCTTTTTACGATATTTTTTTGAAAAATCGCCACAGGATAATCAACGGTATCTGGATTCGACCGAACAGAAAAAAATGCCCAATCCTTGAGACCATAGGAACTACTTTTCTTGATGTGATTGCTCTGTACATGTACCCCATTTCCTGCGAGCCAATCACGGTAGTGATTCAGCTCAGGATCTTGTCGCATCTCTTCTTGTACCTGTTTTTCTTGTGTATCCTGTACCTTGTCTTGATCTGGGGGTGAAGCTTGTACACAAGCAGACATTGACACAACGATGAATGTAAAAATGGAATATCGCATTACGGTGTTCCAGCCTCTCCTGTAGCCGCCGGCGGGGTGATTCCTATTGCGGGACTCTCTCCAGCACCATTCTTATTGGGAGAGGACTTTTTGGGTGGAGCATAGGGTTGTCGATCAAGCACGTGATTCTTCATAAACTTTTTCACAGAACCTGGCAGTTTTCCTCCCCAGCGACTGTGATCGGCATATCCACCATGATCTTTGAAATACTCTGCATAGCAGTTCGCAAAAAATTCTTTGTAGGACATCGAGGTATAGTGTCGGCCTGTAGCATTAACCACAGCTTCTGCGGTAGAACTCATGTAATATGGGACAGCATACCAATAATTCAAGAAGTACTTTCCTTTTGAGCCTGTTTGCCAATTTTTATAGTTGTTGTACCATTGTGTCGTTGACTGCGTCACTGCATTCTGTATCGTTTGGGGCATTGCATTCCAACACGCTAGGTCACTTGGTTTGAGAGCTGCGGTGATGTTTGTCCTTGAAGGTCCCCACTTGCTCCCTCCTCCAAGATAGCTTTGTAGTGTTTTCAAAACAGAATTTTCCTGTTCTGCAGAAAAAGACTTCTCTTCTCCTTTGCTGTTGGTAAATTTATCAGGAAATCCACCTAAATCATCCACCCAGTCTTTGAGACCTGCGGTTCCTTTAGGAAAATGCCACATTTGAATCTCAGATTTTAGCCACGAATCAATGGTACTGGACCTTTCGGAATGAACGGCGTGCCCAATTTCATGGCGGACTGTATGATCGATCTTTTTGGGATCTTTGTCCTCTCCTAGTTGTACTGTATTTCCTCCAGACCAAAAGGCCCCTGTTCCGGCAATCGTCTCAAAAGCCTCCAGAACAGTGTTTTCTGAAACATGTTCCAAAGGCAAAACGTCAAGTTGTAGCCATACTTTACGTAGCATCTTGACAGACCACCTTGCTTTTTTATTTGTGTTCGGATCTTGCTCCCTCTGTAGTTCTACATCAAATCGAGCTTGAAATGCGGGTTTTATCTGCTTTAATTTCATGAGTGGAACCCATCTTGTGAGCATCTTTCGTATATCCTCGCTCAATGCGGCACCACGAGGAGCAAAGTCGAAGATACGTCCAAGTTGATCGCCTGCTTTTTGGGGAAACTGATCGACCAGCGATGTACTTAATTTGGGATCGGCAAGAAAGGTTAATACGGAGAAATCAAAGCTGATATCCAAAGCGGCTGAGAGATACTCTGGTTTGTCATATAATGCCCTCAAAAAGGAATCTGTATGTCCAAGTTCAGTATAGAGCTGCAAGACTTTTATATGAGAGGATTGTTCAGACCACTTTTCTGCTACCTTTAATGGAGCACCAGCATATTCAATTATACTTTCTGAAACATCGGAGGTATTTTTTTCTACCCAGTGTACCAAACCTTGTTCTTCAGGTTTTGGGGAGGAATGTTCTTCTGGACTTTCCGGAAGTGCTTCATTTTTTTCGCTATTGGAGCTTATCTTGCGCTTAGCCCAATTTTCTACGACCTCAGAGACAGACTCGGCCTGCGGACTTTGTGGCTCTAGAAATAAATCTTGTCCGCGAACTTTTTTATGACCCATATTCTTCTCTCCTCCCATTCGTAATATACAGCAACAAAGTACTTTATCATGAACTTTTGTGTAACTCAATAACTCTGTGTTCTTGTATGGCTAGATGGTCATTTTTTGATTCATAGAATAACAGAACACTGGTTGAAGCCATTGAACATGCGTGGACATGGACAAAATA
>NYTD01000050.1 GCA_002683315.1 Deltaproteobacteria bacterium
ACTTCGTATGGAGAACCAGACTTAAGCCAGCGAACCTTAGGGCTCTTTTCATCATGAACTTCTACACCGCGAGGCTGCTTTGTGAGGAGGTAACGAGGAGCTTCAAGAATAGCGAAGAGATCTCCACGGCCGGCAGGTCCAGAATACTCAAGGATTGCTTGCTGCCAATCTTTTTCAAGACCAGGAGCACAAAGCATTGCAACAACAGAAGCACCATCAAACGCTTTTTCAAGGAAGATACGCTTCGCAGGACCACCTGTACCTTCTTCTTGAA
The DNA here is from genome assembly GCA_002683315.1 of Deltaproteobacteria bacterium. Lineage (GTDB taxonomy): Bacteria > Myxococcota_A > UBA796 > UBA796 > UBA796. The sequence goes on from NYTD01000050.1 coordinate 275, forward strand.
GACAAACAGCTGGAAATGCTGTTGCACCACCGTTTGCGAAGAATCCAGTTACAGCAAGCTCAAGACGACGCATACCTGGATGGTTACGAAGCCAATTTGCCCATGCTACTTTTGCTTTTCCATTTAAAGTGTCCCAACGAACTTCAGCTTTTGTCATGGAGACTCCTTCTGCTTCGCAAAGGATCTCTTGGAAGAGACGAGCTCCCCAATCTTGACGCCATGCGTGGAAACCTTCCATGGAAGAGAAGCATGGAGCTGTTCCGTGCATACGATCGTGAATCGCTGCAACATTGATGTTTTTGGTTGCTTTATCATTTGCACATGTCAAAGAACCTGTATGTGCAACACCTTGCTCTTCAGCATATGCGGAAATGATGGCCATAACCTTGTCTGCATGAGATTCATCTGAGAGATCCCAAGTATATGCATCACCTTCTTTTACAGTGCTCATAAGTGCACGGCTTACAGGGAAGCGAATGGTGTTGTCTTTTGTGTCTTGCAGTGTGATCTTTCCATCAAAAGTAGGAGCTTTCACATCCCATTTTCCCGGAAGAACATCTGTAACTAAGTTACGGAAACTGTTCCCAGAAGCAACAGGGGCTGCTTTTGCATCCTTCTTTTTGGAGTCTGCAGGAGCTGCTGCAGGACCGCTGAGACGACGGAATGCACGAGCACGGCTCCAAGACATGTGTGGATCTTCTACTTTACCAGGAAGATACATCTTCCCTGCTTCTCCAACACCAGCAACAAACTGGCTTGGAATAGTAATAACCGCAACCATTCCGGTTTCGGTTGTGGAAGAGGCTTGGACTGGGCGAGGTCCTGAGGAAATTTCCTCAATATAGACGCCCGGGGTACGATAATCAGGCATTAGTCATCTCCAACGATTTATGATTATTTTTGTGTGTTTGGGAGGGGTTGTAAGGAGCATCAACAACAAATGTGCCAGCAACTACACGTTGTGAAAGTACATGACGAGCAGGTCCCATAGAACGATGTGTTGTTAGTGCAATGAGAGGATACCGCTTTGTGCGACGTCCGTTCAAAATTGAGATTGTATTGGTTTCAAACTCACTTTTTTCAGCCGCCAATCCACCACAAAAAATCAATTCCTCTAAAGACTGGTACAGTTTTGTCAGAGGACTTTTTCTAAGGTGTATGAGATTTTTGTTGCTCATAAAAAGTAAACTCGATTCAAATGATATCACAATGTATCTAGATCACGTTCGTAACGATTAGGCAACTGAAAATAGTAAAAAGATTAAAAAAACCCTTTGATCTAATCATGTTTTCCAAAAAACCAAACAGCACTTCGATGCAAGAAACCATCTATTTCCTTTAATAAAACAAAACTATTCGTACACAAAAGGTCTTTCCAGACATGATGCTTTTGCAGATATAAGATATCTCTTTGATAAAACTTTTGACGAAGTCCCTCTTTATTGATGTAGAGAAAGAAAAATTCTAACACACAGGAATGATCCTCTTTTCTCGGTGTAACAACACGTGAAAAAGCATACTCTTGACAAGAGAAGTGAAAAAGGAAAGGTGTGCCAAATTGAATATGCTCTTCTTCAATCCACGGCTCTACAATAAGAATACCATTGGGTTTGAGTAACGATCTCCAATGCTCTATCGCTTTTAATCTATCCCCCAAAGGTAGATAGGAAATTCCTCCAAATAAGCATATTATCACATCAAATGTATCCAAGATACCCGTATCTGACATATCAGAACAAATCAGTTCAGCATCCCCCATCTCTGCTTTGGCACATGTTAAAGAGTCTGGACACAAATCCACACCAGTACGCCTCCAACCTTCAAAGAAAGATAAATATTTCCCTGTTCCACAGGCTAATTCAAGAATACTGCCAGAAGTTCTTCCCATATTCTTTAATTCTGCTAGCAGAATCTGCGCTTCTTTTTGGTAGTCCTTCCATGAATAAACATCATTATATAATATCGCTGGATTCATGATGATTAAATATTACCAGCCGATAAGAAACCGCACCAAAGAACGAACCCATTTTGGGTATGGAGGACGGGTTAACATTGGCACCAAACTCAAGCGACTTTGATGAAACACTGGTTTATGGTGGATAAACGTATCGAAGCCTTCTTTGCCATGATACGCACCCATTCCGCTATTTCCAATACCTCCAAAAGGGAGATTGTCTTGCGAAACTTGAAGCAATGTATCGTTGATACAAACTCCACCAGCATGAGTTTGTGATAATACTCCCCGAATACGCTTTTTGTTATTGTCGAAATAATATAAAGCGAGAGGTCTTGGTCTATCTTGTATGAAAGAAATCGCTTCTTCAATAGAAGAGTATGGAATGATCGGAAGAATCGGTCCAAATATTTCCTCTTTCATAATTCGACTTTCTAGATCCAGATTATCTAAGACATGAGGAGCAACCTTATTACTAAGATCCTCATTTTTAGGATTGTGTATGTGTACGTTTGCCCCTTTTTCTTGTGCATCTGAAACCAAATCCAAAAGCCGGTTTCTATGACGATCATGAATGATTGACGTGTAATCATCATTATCTTTGAGAGAGGGATACATCTTTTCCAAGTGTTTTTTTATCGCCTCTACAAATTCACTCACCTTATCTTTTGGACATAAAACATAATCAGGAGCAATACACGTTTGTCCAGCATTTAAAAACTTACCAGAAGCAATACGAGATGCGGCAGTAGAAATAGAAAATGAAGAGTGAATGAGTGCTGGGGACTTCCCTCCTAACTCAAGTGTTACTGGCGTTAGATTTTCACTCGCAGCTGCCATAATCTTTTTTCCAATCTCTGGCGCCCCGGTAAAAAATAGATGGTGAAACGGAATCTTTGAGAATTCGACTCCTACCTCAACTCCTCCACAAACAACACGTACATAATCATCTCCTATGGCTTCTTTCAGTATGTCTTTGAGAAACTTTGAGGAGTGAGGTGTAAATTCACTGGGCTTAACCATGACACGGTTACCGGCTGAAATGGCTTGAACGACAGGAATAAGTGCCAATGAAATTGGATAATTCCATGGAGAAATGATCCCTACGACACCAAGTGCTTGTGGTTTCAGATATGTCTTTGCCGGCCAAAAAGTTAGATCAACTTCTCGATCTTGTATCTCCATCCATTCATCCAAATGCCGAAGAGTGTGTCGGATTGTATTGCATGTGAGTAAAACCTCTGCTGCAAGAGTTTCATAAGAAGAACGACCTCGAAAATCTTTTGACACAACCTCTATGACTTCTTGTCTTTTGACAATAAGGAGCTTTTTTAACTTTTTTAGCAAAACCTTCCGTTTCTTTTTTGGAATTTCTCCTTCTGAGACATGAATCTTCTTCAGATTTTGAAAAATATTCAACATTTGGTCTGCACGATCTACTTCACTCTCTGGTACAGAAGGCACAGAATTATCTTGTGCACCGGAATTATCAAACTCTGCTGGACTTTCTTGTATATTTTCTGGATTTTGCGATTCTTCTTCATGAGCGGACGATTTTTTGGTTGTCATCAGATACTCCGGTTTTCTACTATCTATATAATATTACAACTATGTATTTATAATGTGTTCACTTCTAGAAACTGAATGAAAAGATATAAAAATCGTTTGACATATTGTCAATTCAATCAAGTTCCTTTTGTCAATATGACAAAAACATTTCTTATTTAGTTCTAAAGAGACATTAAGTAATGGTACAAAAATTGCAGACATATAAATAATCCATAGGACCTATAATAATGAACTCAAAAAAATGGCTTATATCTGGAATGTATTTTTCTGCAATCCTTATTGGATGGGCTCTTGCTTTTGGTGGAACACAATACGCGTATCGATTGCTGACTCTTGACGAATTGAACAACATTCAAGCACCGAGCATCTCAGAAAAAGATCAGTCTATAAGCACCCCAAAAAGTAATACGCCATTGAAGAATAGTTATACATCGGTCATTTCAAGACGAAATATTTTTGACTCCACCCAAGCGCAAAAACCTGCGCAAAAACCACTGAATTCAAAAGAAGAGAATATGACCATTAGCGATATAGATGCAGCACTAATGGGTACAATCGTTATGAAACCAGATACCGCTTCCTTGGCTATGATTCAACTAAACAGCAATAAAACCATCACTCCATATGGAATAGGAGATCAACTCCTTGATGCCAAGATTGAAGTGATTGAGCCTGAATACGTATGGATTCGTCGCAATAATCAACTCGAAGTTCTTCGACTTTTTGGAGAAAAGGCGCAAGCAGGTACTACTTCTAAAAAGAACACCAATAAAAGTGATGATGATTCTGGTGTATCCAAATCAGGCAAAGATAAATACACGGTGGATCAAGAGATATTTGATGAACTTTTACAAAATCCCGAAAAGCTGTATACCCAAATACGTGCAACGGAACACAAAAAAGATGGAGAGGTTGACGGGTATCGAGTCTCGGGAATCCGACGTAAATCCATTTTTTATAAACTCGGAATTAAAAACGGCGATGTAATTCACAATGTGAATGGCATGCCACTAACCAACCTTAACGAAGCCATGAAAGCCTTTGAGTCCTTGCAATCTTCTCGAGACTTTAACTTCAACGTTACTCGAAGGCGCAAAAAGCGCACCATGGAATACGAAGTTCGATAATCCATTCCCAAAGGAACAATTTAACATGCGATTATTTTATATAATATCGGCTCTCTTCTGGATGTCTGCTCCCGCTTGGGCTCAGTCTCCTGGAGGTCCTGTTATCAACATGACCAAACCAATGCCCATTGATGGTGGGACACAAACAATCGGAGGAACCCCAGGTGCTTCCAATCGAAATTGTGGTGGTCACGCCGATCGACTCAGCCAAGCCACAGGAGCCTCAATCAACCTCGACTTTGCGGGAACGCCACTTCTCAACTTTGTTGAGCTAATGGCATGTATTACAGGTCGTAATTTTATTTTAACCAACGACTTAAAAGGCGACGTAAAACTCATATCACACCAACCTGTCACAACATCAACCGCAAAAGTTATCTTTGAATCGGTTCTTGAAACACACGGCTATACAGCCATTAAGGTTGGGTCTGTATGGAAGATTATCAAAATATCAGATGCTGGAAATGCGCCTTTGAGTATTTCAGAGGGTTCAAACATCAGTCGTACCGATAAGGTCATCACACACATCATCCAGCTTGAGAATGTTTCTGTCAACGACATATCTTCCATCGTAAAAGATCTCTCTGGGAAAAATGCAAAGATCATCAACTATGCACCAACCAACACAATGATCATCACCGACAATGCTGCAAATATTTATCGTGTCTATGAAATCATCACCAAAATGGATGTGGGTACACCCAAAAGTGAGCGAAAAATTATTTCTCTCAACCACGCAACCGCCAGCGATATCGAAAAAATTATCAAAGACCTATATGAAATAGAAGGATCCTCCAACAACAGTAACAACAACAACAAAAGCAAGCGCTCTTCTCGGAAGTCCAAAAAGAAAAAAAAGAAGTCCAAATCTTCAAGCGGAGCTTCTTCTACCAATGTGGGCAATGAGGGCAAGTACATCGAAAAGATCATTTCTGATGAACGGACAAACTCTTTAATTGTCATTGCCAATGCAGAAGCAATGGAAGCTGTTGTTGATCTCATAAACGAGCTTGACGTGGATGTAGATCCAGCCAGTCGTGCACAAATTCATGTTGTATACCTTGAACATGCCAAAGCAGAAGACATCGCACAAGTTCTTTCCAACCTCAGTGAAGGAGGATCGGGAGCAAGAGGCAACAATCGAAACAACAGAAACAACAGAAACAATCGAAACAACAGAAACAATCGAAATAACAGAAACAATAAAAGTACTGGTGGTAGTGGAGGCGATGAAACCGCTGCTGGAGGATCTTCTGCTGTTGCTGCATTCGACTCGGGAGTACGCATCACAAGCGATGAGAATACCAACTCGTTGGTCATTATCGCAACTCCTGATCAGATTCAGTACATTAAAAAAGTAATTGAAAAATTAGATATCCGAAGAAAACAAGTCTTTGTTGAAGCTGTAATATTAGAGCTCGCCAGCGATGAAACCATGAATGTAGGTGCTGGGGCACACATGGGATCCGGTACTGAAGATGGCAGCCTCTCTATCCTTGGTGCACAGCTCAACGGTTCCTCTCTTGGGTTGTCTGCCGATCTTCTTACGGGTATGGCCATGGGAGTTTTTGGAGCACCCATCAATGTCGATGTCTCTGATGGACTTGGCGGTTCCACATCGCTTAGTGTTCCCGCCTTTGGTGTCGCTCTCAATGCTCTACAAAGTAATTCGGCTGTCAATATCTTATCCACACCCAATATTTTGACCACAGATAATGAAGAAGCATCCATTGTTGTCGGTCGTAATATCCCTTTCCCCGTTTCCACTGGGCGAGACAATAATAATAATCCTATTGTCTCTTTTCAGCGTGAAGATGTTGCCATTACATTAAAAGTCACACCACAGATTAATGAATCAAACTATGTGACGCTAACTGTATTTCAAGAGGTTCAGGAAGTCGAAGAAGACTCACAAGGACTGGATGTATCACAGGCGGGGGTCATCACTTCAAAGCGATCTGCAGATACAACGGTTGTTGTACAAGACAACCAAACGGTTGTTATTGGAGGCCTAATTAGTGCAACAGATACAGAAGTAGAAACCAAGGTTCCTTTGCTGGGAGACATCCCATTAATAGGTCGCCTCTTTCGTGGAAAAAGAATCAGCGCACGTAAATCCAATCTCCTCATATTCCTCACACCGCACGTGATTAGCGAAAGTGGAGACCTAGAAGAGGTATATCAAGTCAAAGTTGCGCAAAGACAAGAATTCATTCGTCGGTTCTATGGTAAAAGCCGCGATCAAAAAGAAGAAGAACTCGCTGGTCTATTATCATACAGCATGAACCACATAGACCAACCATCGAAATACCGAGGCTCTACAGGTAAAAGTACACAATGGGAAGTCATTGGTGAGCCAACAGATAAACCAACATCATTGAATATACCCTCATCAGAATCAAAAAATCCTGTCGAAAACGAAACAACTCCTACAGAACAAAATCCTGAAAAAGAAGCTTCTCCAAAAGAGGAGGAATAAGCTGTGGGCATTCGTAGAGATCAAAAAGAACAACGTTCTTTACCTACTCTTGCGACCAGCTTGGGCTATCACCATGTAGAGAATGTCGATCTTGATGAAGTAGAGGTCGATCTGATTCGAAATATCCCTCTATCTTTGGCCAGAGAACAAAGATTCCTCCCTCTTTGGCATGCCGAAGAAGGACTTGTTGTAGCGATCTGCGATCCTTTTCGCAGTGACATCATATCTGATATCTCTCTGTATTTTGATACCTCTATTTTACCCATCTTGATAGACGAGGAAAAACTTCTCACCCTGATCAATGAAACCTACGACAAGTCTGCACAAAGTGCTTCTGCAGTTATGCAAGAGATGGAAGAAGATGGAGTCCTTGAAAATGAAGAAGAAATCTATGTTGGAGAGGATCTTCTTGACAACCCTCAAGCAGCCCCCATGGTTCGGTTTGTCAACTCCCTATTATCTCAAGCAATCAAGCAAAAAGCCAGTGATATCCATATTGAGCCTTTTGAGAAAGATCTGAGTGTTCGACTTCGCGTTGATGGAGTTCTTCAAGAAGATGTACAGCCTCCCAAAGGATGGAAAGAACAGCTTGTAAGTCGAATTAAGGTCATGGCCAATCTTGATATAGCCAAAAAAAATATCCCTCAAGATGGTCGTATTCGAACACGAATGGCTGGAAGAGAAGTCGATATCCGTGTAAGCACACTTCCGGTTCGTCATGGCGAACGTGTTGTCATGCGTTTATTGGAGAAAAAATCTGAATTTTCCATGTCCGTTCTGGGTATGAACCCCACCATACTTGAATCATTTCGAGAGCTGATCACCAATCCTTATGGAATTATTTTGGTATGTGGTCCTACAGGGTCTGGAAAAACAACAACGCTCTATTCCGCCCTCAGCGAGATCAACTCTCCCGACAAAAATATTCTCACAATCGAGGATCCCATTGAATATGAACTTCGTGGAATAGGGCAAACCCAAGTTGTGCCCAAGATCGGTCTTACCTTCGGCCGCGTGATTCGTGCCCATCTACGTCAAGACCCAGATGTGATCTTGGTGGGAGAAACACGAGACCAAGAGACAGCTGAAAATGCGATCCAAGCATCTCTTACAGGCCACCTTGTATTTACAACCATTCATACCAATGATGCTGCGACGGCATTTACTCGTCTCATCGATATGGGGATAGAACCATTCCTTGTCGCTACATCCGTGGTTGCTATTTTGGCCCAAAGACTGATTCGAAAGCTGTGTCCTTCGTGCAAAACACCGTATACACCCACAAAAGAAGAAATCCTCAAGATCGGCCTAGCTCCATCTGAGGTTATCAAACCTTTCTATCGAGCAAAAGGTTGCTCTGAATGCAACAATAATGGCTATCGTGGACGAATGGGGATTTATGAACTTCTCCAAGTCAATGAAGAAATTAGGCGCAGTGTTGCTAGCGGAAAAGACTCAGCCATGATCAAAAAAGTAGCCGTACATCATGGAATGAAAACACTTCGCAATGATGGAAATCTAAAAGTGCTTGAGGGCTTAACCAGTGTCGAAGAAATCCTTCGTGTCACAGCTGAAGAGCAAGGATAAGATACATGGCTGCATTTGAGTACAAGGCATTTGATGCCAAGGGAAAGACCATCAAAGGGATTATCGATGCCGATAATCCCAAAATGGCCCGTGCTCAGCTCAAACGTCAAAATATCTTTGCCACAGAAGTAAAAGAACAAAAATCAGGACAAGTTGTTCAAGGAAAAGGTCTTAACTTTGAAATTGATATAGGGAAAGTATTTCAGAGGGTATCCATCAACGAACTCACAGAATTCACATCCCAACTTGAAACTCTGTTTCGTACCAATGTTGATATTGCGGAAGCCCTACAAATATTAGGGGAACAAACCGACAACGAGATGCTAAGACTTGCACTTGTTGAAATTCGAGATGAGGTCCGTCAAGGAAAGTCCCTATCTTCCGCAATGCGCGCTCACCCCAAAATATTTAATGACTTGTATATTTCTTTGGTAGAAGTTGGTCAAGAATCGGGAAATCTGGACCAGGTTCTCGCGAGACTACGTGACTACACACAAAAAGTACAAGCCATCAGACAAAAATTAACATCCGCTCTCGCATATCCTATTTTAATGGGTGGAATATCTATATCTGTAGTCCTTGCACTATTTATTTTCGTCATTCCCAGAATCAAAGAAACATTTGATTCTTTCGGTGCCACCCTTCCTCTTCTCACTCGATTTTTCATCGGTATTAGTGATTTTATCGTATATCGATGGTACATCCCTTTTGTTGCTGTCATCGCTGCAATTTACGGATTTCGTCAATGGCTACAAACAAAAGCAGGAAGCTATCAATTTGATCGGATTAAACTCTCAATTCCTATTGTCGGTCCAATGTTTAGAATGGTTTCCATATCCAGATTCGCACGAACATTATCCACACTTATGAAAAGTGGTGTCCCCATGACCTCGGCACTTGAAACAGCCAAAGGAGTTATTGGGAACAAAGTTTTGGCTGAAGTCATACAACAAGCGCAAGATAGCGTGCTGAAAGGAAAAAACCTTGCAGAACCACTCAGTCAAAGTGGAGAATTTCCTCCCCTAATGGTTCGTATGATCGGCATTGGTGAACGAACAGGAGAAATGGAGCAAATGCTCCTTGAAGCTTCCGAAACATATGATCAACGCGTCGACAGCAAAATATCTGCACTGACATCTTTGCTAGAACCCATCTTTATTGTTGTTCTTGGCGGTTTTGTTGGTCTTGTCGCACTTGCGATTCTCTTACCCATGCTCAACATTTCATCCATCATCAAATAAACAATTGGAGTACTCATGAAAAATAAACTTCTTGCAACGCACCGTCTTACGAGTCAACGAGGACTCACCCTAGCAGAAATCATCGTTGTTATTACACTGCTCAGTGTTGTTGCTGCAATCTTGTTTGGTTCCTTAGGTGGTATTCTTGATGACAGTAAATCAGATGCAGCTGCGCTCAGCATCCAACAAATTGAAAGCTCTCTTGAAGTCTATAAAATCAAGCCAAAAAATGGAAATAAATACCCCAAAAGCCTTGAAGATGCCTCAAGGTATATGAAGAATTCCAAGGTACCCTTAGATCCGTGGGGACAACCCTTTGTATACAGCACAAGCTCAAGCTGTGGTGAACCATACGAAGTTGTGTCTATCGGTGCAGATGGTCAACGTGGTGGAGAAGACGACATCAGTAGCTGTGACAACTAATCTCATATGATACCTGTTCGTTCACAACTGCGCGGCCTCACTCTTATTGAGATCATGATCGTAATTTCTCTTTTGGGGATAATTGCGCTTGTCGGTGTGCCCATAGTGAACAACATTTTTGCAGTACAGCAGCGTGCCGCCATTCAAAATCTGGCCCAGACCTACGTCTGGCTCGGAGAAGAAGCACAGCTTCGTAATGTATGTTTTCGACTTGCCATCAATCTTGATCGAAACACATGGAAAGTGGAGGTGGGTGATTCCAATGCTCTTGTCTTTTCAAATCCAGAAGAAGCCAAAGAATATACAGAGACCATCAAATCAAAAATGCGTCGATTTACTCGACAGCAAAGAGAAGATGCCAACCTCAGCGAAGAAAGCACTCCTTCTCAATTTGATAAAATGGAAAGCAAAGCATTTACCACTGAACAAACTCTTCCCGAAGGTCTCTATTTTTCCTTTGTGTACACCCCACAATATGGAGAAGATGGCTTGCGTCCGAGCGATGAATTACCAGATGATCCTCAAGAAGAACATATTGCGTATTCTCATATCTTTTCCGATGGGTCCGCTGAACATACTGTCATTCAAATTGTGGAAGATGGCGATGACGATCCCCTATCACTCATTGTTGAACCATTAAGTGGAAAAGTCCACGTAACAACTGAACTTCGTGAACCTACAGAAAGTCTCTCTTGGGTTCCCGAAGAAGGGCCGACATTCCGATGAAACGTGTGGCCCAAAAAGGATTTACGCTGTTGGAGATAACCATTGCACTGGCGATTCTCACAATCTCTATCGCCATTTTAATCGACTCTCAAGGTTCTGTCGCTTGGATGCTTGAAGACACCAACAATGTGCGTGTTGCCACACTACTTGCAGAAGAAAAAATGACCGAAGCACATCTTTTCTTAGAGGAAGAAGGATGGAAAGACTCGGACATTGAAGAGAATGGAGATTTTTCAGACTTTGGTGCAGAAGACTGGCGACAAGGAAATCTTCGTATCGAAGATAAACTTGATGACTTTAAGTGGGCCTATACCATTCGTCGCATTGAACTAACCCTTCCATCACAGCTCGGATCCCTTGCGGAAGATCTAGGATCTAGTGGATATTTTGGAGATCAACAATCCGAAGATGTACAAAACAACACATTGGATCTTGGAGATCTGGGTATCTCTCCAGAAATGATAACCGAATATCTTTCAGGGTACATACGTGAGATTCGTGTTCGAATCTGGTGGGGAGCAGATCCTGAAGGAGAAGAGCAACTTGAGATTCTTACCCATGTCATCAATCCCTCAGGTGTTGTCACCGAAACAGGTGATCAGGAGGGACAACAATGAACCGTAGAGGAATGACACTGGTGGAGATTGTGATCGCTCTCGGTATTTTGGCCATGATTGCTGCATTATCTATAACGATGCTTGGGTCTACAACACAACTACGTGATATCGTCGTTGATTCTGATGTACAGCTTCGATCGGCTCGAAATGCTATGAATCGCATCCAACGAGAATTGAGGATCGCATTCCTAACTGGAAATCGAAACGCAGTAGGAACCTATCAAACCGTATTTATTGGTAAAGATAATGGAGACCAAGACCAAGTATGGTTTTCAACGATGTCCCATCAGCGAAAATATTTCAATGCTCCCGAAGGAGATCAAGCAGAAATAACCCTCTGGTTAGAATCTGGTCCAGACAAAAAAGGAGATGTTCTGCTTCATCGAGAAAGTCAACGCATTGATCACGAACCCGCAAAAGACGGACATGTTCTTCCTATGGTCGAAAGAGTCAAACGTTTCAATTTGCGCTATCTGAATTCACGAACCAATGAATGGCAAGAAGAATGGGACTCAACAGGTGTTGATACGGCCAATACTCTTCCAAGAGCAGTAGAGGTTCTACTTGAAATAGAGATTGAAGATTCAGATGGATACCTGTATAAAAAAACCTATGTAAGCACCATCATGCTTGAATTAGCCCCTCCACTAACAAGAAGTCTTCTTTCCGGTGATGGGACTGGTCCCAAATTGGGAGGCATGATCCCATGACATGGAAAAGAAGTAGAAGAAGAAGTGGTGTCGGTATTTTGTTGGTCATTACCATCATCGCCATCATGTCTGTACTGGTATCCGAAATTCTGTATACTGCTCGGGTACGTATGATCACCGCATATCACCAATCGGAGCGTTCAAAAGCGTACTGGCTCGCAAAATCCGGAATCAATATCTATGTTCTTATTCTCGCAGCCAATAAAGAAATGGGTAAAAGCAGCTTGATTCAGCAATTTGGACTGGGAGATTCTCTTTGGCAAATGGTTCCCAACCTAAATACCAGCCTTATGCGTATGCTCTTTCAAGGCTCAAGCGGACTGAGCGACGAAGACATAAAAGAGTTTAAAGAAGATGGAACAGTGTCAGAAGAAGTAGCAGAAGCCTCGCGTGAAGGTGGTATTTTCAACCGCCGAAACTTTTTAGACTTTCACGGAGACTTCTCTGCAGAGATCAATGACAACGAAGCACGCATTGATCTCAATCAGCTTTCCTCGGAAACAGATGTTCTTCAACAAGGTTTGACTGCACAACGTCTCTTTTCTTTAATGAGTGGTGATGAAAACGATATGTGGTTTTCGGAACGAAATATTGACCGTTGGGAGATGATTGGAAACATCCGAGATTGGGTTGATGCGGACAACATGAAATCTGCGGGATTGGGAGGCTCGGAAGATAGCCTCTACGATCAGCGAGAACCCTCCCACTTTGTCAAAAATGCAAAGTTTGACTCACTTCTAGAACTCCGTGTTGTACACGGATGGGAAGGAGAACTCTTTGAGAAATTTTCAGACAAATTCACCATATGGAGCAACGGAAAGTTTAATCTCAATAGCTTTGATGAAGAGATGCACAAAGCCATGATTCGCTCTGCGGCTGTCTCACCTCCCAATGATGGAACGTTGGAAGCGTGTATGAACACCGGTGGAGAAGGCGTTCTTTCCATGTGGGATGTAACAACATTTAATAATGCCAATGACTACGCTAGTTTTATTGAAACCAACTGTGGTATTGAGCTCGATAAGAGCAAGCTCAAGAATATGACCGGAACGTCCAAAGTTTTTACGGTCAAATCCACAGGTATGGTTGGTGATAGCTATGTCACCATTACCGCTGTCCTTGATTATACAAGACGCAGTGCAGGTGAAGTCAAATATTGGCGAATAGAATAGGAGTAAACAATGGGCTATATTGTTGGAATCGATGTTGGAAGCTATGAGATCAAAGCAAGCCTATTTGAAGGTTCTTTGGGACGATATGCATTCCAAAAAAACATATCGTGTATCGTTTTGGATGGAGAGGAGCCTTTGATCGTTCGGCAATCACAGGCAAAACAGAAGCTGATCGACATGCTTCCCAAAGACAGTCGTTGCTTTACAGCCTATCCTGCAGAAGCACTTTCTATCAAATCTTTGTCCTTACCCTTTGACGACCAGACCAAAGTAGATCAAACTCTTCCTTTTTATATTGAAGATCAAATCCCATTCGATATCGAAGATGTCGTCCTTGCCAACCGAATCGTGAATATCGCTGAGGGTGAAACAGAGCTATTTCTCAGTGTGATTCCCAAAGAGAAACTCGCTGCTTTTTTGGAAAGAAATAAAGAGATGGACATTGATGCTGAGATTCTACCGGTAGATGCAGATGTTCTTTCTAACTCCAGTCATATCCACTATGAAGTCATCTTGGATATTGGGCATACACGAACCTTGTGTGTTCTCTGCTTGGAAGGGAAAGCCATTCTGATTCGTGTTCTTTCACGAGGGATGGATTCCATCATAAAGAACTTGGCCGTCCAATTCCCTGTCAAAAATCCCGTTTCTTATCTCCAAAATACAGAATTGATGGCTCCCAATGTATTGGTTGAAGAAGATGATGCAGAATCTACACCAGACGCTCTCATTGTACAGGAGTTTCAAAAATGGAGTACAGGAATACGACAACTGCTCATTAGTTTTGAAGATCAACTTGATATTGAAATTCAACAAGTCCAAATCTGTGGAGGAGGATCAAGAATTCATGGAGTAGAGGAATATTTACACGCAGATCTTGGTGTGCCTGTCTATCAGATGATGATAACAGAGACCAACGAAACACTAAATCATTTTGGGCTTTCATATTGGATCGGCCAGTGTGCCATTGGAAATACACACGGAAGAGAGCTCAATCTACGTACAGGAGAGTTTTCCTACAAAGGAAATCTAGAACGATTGGGGGTTTTGTTGAAAGGCGCTGTATTGGCTTCGGTAGTCCTATTGGGATTGGGCTTTGCATGGTTTGGAGCACAATACTACCAGCTAAATGACGAACGTACTCAAAAGAATACAGAGTTATTCTCATTATTCTCAGAGATCATGCCAGAATATCCTATTCCTGATGATCCTGATATGGTTATATCACTTATCAATACAGAAAAAGAAGAGATACAAATCCAATTGGAATCTTTTGAACGTATCTTTCCCTCTGAACCACCGATTTTATCAAAACTCAAAGCGTTTTCGGAACATCTACCATCACATTCTGAAGCACGAATCGATGTTTCCGAAATGAAATTTTCAAAAAATAGCATCAATGTCAAAGCAGAAACGGATCAATTTGAACAAGCTACC
This sequence comes from Deltaproteobacteria bacterium, assembly GCA_002683315.1. GTDB lineage: Bacteria > Myxococcota_A > UBA796 > UBA796 > UBA796. The sequence goes on from NYTD01000050.1 coordinate 15,317, forward strand.
AGTATCGTACAAGGACTAAAAAAATATCCACTCTTTGCACAAGCACAAAAATCAGATGAAAAAAATGTTGCCAAAGGAGTTCGGTTCAACATTGTCATTCCTCTGACCCAAAAGAAAGAGGAGGAGAACTAGTCATGTCTATTTTATCAGGAACGACCACTCGGTTACGAGAACGAACACGAGATTCTCTGGCTTCCATGACCCCTCGCGATAGAATGCTGCTACTTGGAACTGGTGTATTCTTGCTTATCTTTATCATGATTGTATCTATCATCTTCATGAATAGAGCATTGAAAGATCTAAAAACACAAATTCAAGATAGCAAACAAGCATATGCCACGCTAAAAAAAGAGCAAGGAGAAGTGGAACAGCTGCGAAAATCAGTCGTTGCATACCAAGAAAAAATAGCTCAGCACAGCAATACGGATCTCTCAGCATTTCTCTCTAAGTCCAGTCAAAAAGCAGGCATCACAGGCAAAATCCTTGATCGAGTTCGGGAGAAAAATAGCAGCAAAACAGAATTCTTCACACAAAAGAGCTACAACGTTCCTCTCAAAGAAGTCTCGCTTTCCGATTTTACTTCCTTTCTCTATGAGATCGAAACAGCAGAATATCCCTTTGAAATTCAACAATGCTCTATTCGTACTCGAAAGAGAGGGGAAGAGCAAAAACTTCGTATCGAACTGGATATCATGACATATGAGCTGATCAACATGGAGGTAGAACAATGATAAAAAGAATATTACTACATACCCCACTACTTCTCATCACTCTTTTGGGGGCGTTTTATCTCGGTCTACAATTACATTTCCCAACAGATGTACTCCAAAAAAGAATCCAATATGAAGTTCAAACAACCTCAAAAGAGACTCTTTTTCTAAATATTGAAAAAACCTCTTTACGCGGTATTGGAATCTCATTCTCTGAGCTTCAAGTGCTTCAAAAAGACAAAAAGAGCGAAGAAGCTACGGAGGTATTTTTTACTCCCAATCTACATGCTTCCGTTCCTTTTTTCTCCGCACTATCTCTTACGCCACAAGCCTACATTGAAACGGAATTGTTTGGAGGAGAGCTTCATACAAATATAGAATATGGTCCCAAAAACAACCTCAAAATATCTCCTTCGTTGTCAAATCTAAATGCAGCTCTTCTTCCATTATATGGAAACATGTGGGAATTGGCGTTCCTCGGATCTTTAGATCTAAAAGGAACGCTAAAATTTCCAGTAAATAAATTTAAAAAGGCCAAAGGAAACTTGCTCCTAACAGGAAAAGACCTACAACTAGAGGAAGGAAAAGTTTTGATAAAAACACTTCCTGCAATGAAATTCACGGAAGCCAAAATAGACCTTGATTTTGAAAAAGGGAAGGCTACTGTACAAGAAGGAATATTTTCTTCTCCAAAACTTCAGATTGAAATATCTGGACACATCAAGCTCAACAATTCTCCTCTCAAAAGCAAACTATTTTTGACTCTAAAAATTGAAACCGGTGATGAGATCAACACACTCATTGGAGGTTTGGGAAAACCGTACCAAGATGATCAAGGAGTCTATAATATCAAAGTGTTGGGAAGATTAGCCAGTCCACGTATTCAATCAGCCAAAAAGAAGAGTCGAACTAAATCACGATCAAAGAGAAATCGGAAAAAAGACCTTGAACTTGACGATGTAGATCTTGATTCAATGGGAGATGATATTCCCCGCGTTCAACGTCCTCAGATTGAGGATGGTGAACGAGCAAAAAAACGCCAAGAAAGAATTGAACGAGCAAAAAAACGTCGAGAAGAACGCATAAACAAAAGAAAAGCGAGTAAAAACGGCCTGGACAAAGTCATGCCCACACCTCGTATGCTCCCCAATCTTGAAATTGATGAAAATGATGAAGAGGAAGAAGATAGCGAAGAAAGTTCAGCAGAATCTGGTCAAGAAGAGGAAGCAGAAGAAGGAGAGGATGAACCCTCTGATGAGTAATCTGTTTCTTTGTTACGTACCCCACTGTCGTATGAAAGCGTCATAAAAAAACTAGCCATCATCTTTTCTGTTTCGCTCCAGAATCTTAATCTCAGCTTCTACCAATGCACGAAGTTCTTGAATCTCGGGATCTGGTGTAAGTTTTGTTGCCTTTCTCAAAAACACAATGGCTGACTCATACTCTTCTTTCGCAACATAAATTTTCGATAAAAATACCAGTGTGTCTAGATGACTTGAATCCAAATGAAGGGCCAACTGAAGACTCTCAAGAGCCTCTCCTTCTTGTGATTTATCAACATTGTACTGAACCCATCCAAGATATGCCAAAATATCTATATCTTCAATACGAATTTGATGTGCTTTTTTCAATGCTTTTTCGGCTTGTGTCCAATTCCCTTGTTCTACCATACGCTTGGCATAGATAAGAAGCCTCTGTTCTTCTGGAAGATCTTTTAAATCCTCATCTGCATTGACATTAGCTGCAGCTCTCTTGATTAAATCCAGCATATTTTTAGCAGCAAGTCGTACTTCATCTGATATCCGGCTGTTGGTCAAAATCGATTCATACCGCTCACTCATCCGTTTTACCGCTTCCAAAACAACTTTATCTTCTGTTTTCTTATGTACCCCCAAAACAGTGAAAGGATCAGCACTCTTAAGACGCTCAAACTCCCCACAAACCCACGCATAATCTTGCTTTTGCTGTACTCGAGATTGAAAGTTGTCTGCTCTTTGTGTACGACTTCTCTCTACAGCTGTTTCAGGTTTGATCACACCAAGCATCCACAATGCATACAACTCTGGGATTGACTCTTGAGGCAGGCGAGCTTGAAATATTGAAGACCTGCTGGATATGAACGATTGGGTCTTCTTTGAAATATCCAATCCTTCAAAAGCAATGGAAACTTGAAAACCAAAAGCTGATTTTCTATGTTCTTTTTCCCACTCTTGCGTATCTGCATCCATACACAGACTTAGAAGTTTGTTCCCCGTTTCTAACCAGTCTCCACCTGATATGCTTTGAATAGCAGAATATTGAAGGAAGTCTTCTTCTAAGAGTTCAAGAAGACAGTCGGGTGGATCTTCTCGAATTAATGCGCCATCAGAAAAAATAATCCGACTCGCATCTCCATTCAATATAGCATGACCACGAGAAGCCCAAATTTGTCCCACCAAACGTACAGAAGCGGAAGATAAAATGATGGTTTGCTCTGTATCTTTCGATACCAAGTGATCTTGAATATCAAGATAAGGTAGTGGTTGTGACCAATAGCGAGAACCCAATACTTGTTCAAGAGATTTTTTTTGCTCTGATGACGTGAGATTATATCCAGTAAGCCAAATATCACTCCCTAACAATAAAGAGTCTTTTTGTAGTTTTTTAATAAATGGAATACTTTGTTCGGTATGGATGTAATAATCTGCAAAAAATATATCGGGAGGTGACGATAAAAGACGTCGTGCTTGCTCGAAAGAACGAGCATGAACCACATCTATATTTGAGCGACCCAGTGTTCGACGTAAGCTTTCAGCCATATTTTGATTGGTACTCAAGAAAAATACGCGCATATTCAATCCGAAATAGAAGATGACAAGATAAAGAAGTACGATAATTCTTTATGAATAAAATAATGTAATTAACACCATTACGCGCTCATAAAAAGAAGATCTCCTGAAAGATCTTGCATCTCATTCGAATATCTAAATTTATACCATTCTGGACCTATGTTTTCATCATTAAAAAGAAAAGAAATCGTCGTTTCAAAACCATTTGAGTTGGTAGCATACCATTTTATATACAAAAAAGGACTATGCATATTTGAGGTGAATCAACAATGGAGAATCATTAGCTGGTGGAATGAGAGTGAAACAACAAACGATATCCCATCTTCTAATTTTATCGCTCAATACCATGACCTGCCTTTTTGTGGAGGATGGGTAGGATGGATTCAATATAATGGAACACCTTTTTTTTGGAAAACAGATGGTGCCATCGTGTACCATATTCCCACACAAAAGTATACTGTCGTTGGCTCAAGCAGCTTCTTAGCAGAAGCTCTATATGGCATAAATCATCATCATACTGCTATACCAAAGAGACAACCAGCCATCGTCCCCACTGTAACGAAAGAAGATCAATTGTGGTTTTGTTCTCAAATCACCAAACTCCGAGAAGCGATTCACCAAGGAATGGTATATCAAGCCAATCTTTCTCGGCGATCCAAAGCTTTTACCATAACCAGTCCACTATCTCATTATCTACATATCCAAAAAAATAACCCTGCTCGTTTTGGTGCATATCTCCAGTTTGATAACATACAGGTTATCTCCAATTCTCCAGAATTGTTTGTACACAGCACAAAATGCAATCCTGTAATCGCACATAGCCAACCCATCAAAGGAACCGCAAAAGAAAAAAACCGAGAACAATTATGGAGTGATACAAAAGAAAGGGCTGAATTAACCATGATCGCTGACTTGGTACGAAATGATCTGGGTAAAATAGCCCAAAATGGGACTGTCTTTACAAAGGCTCGTGCGTTGAGACATTGCGGTGATTTACTACATGCAGAACAATCAATATATGCACATCTGCAGTCGCAAATAACGGTAAAAAAATTATTACAGGCTATGTTTCCTGCTGGTAGTATTACTGGCGCACCGAAGAAATCTGCGATGGAATATATTGCTCTACTTGAGCGTCATGAACGCAAATTATATACGGGAGCAATCGGATGGATTTCCAGTATTAAGCACTGCCACTTTACTGTTGCCATCCGAACATTGTATATTGAAAATCAACGCACTCATCTGCATGTTGGATGTGGAATTGTGTATGATTCCGAGCCCCAAAAAGAATGGGATGAAAGTATCGCAAAAGGAAATGCTATATCTAAATTACTCTTTACGTGACAATACTTTGAAAAATATGTTACGCTGAATGTATTGCTATTAAACGGAGCTTTCTCCATGCTACTCTTATCTTTTTTGTCGCTTTCCTTTGCAAGTCCGGAAAAGCTAACATTGTGGGATTATATCGAACCCATATCCCAAGAGAATGAAAAAACATCGCAGATTCAATCTACTCCTGATCTTGAAGAAGGTATTATTTTGGAAATGGAAGATGGAGATGAACCCAATATTGAACAGCAAGAATTGGATGAGTCACAGCGATACTTTTTACTTGAAGATACCGATGCTATGGTCATGTCTTTATATACAGACCCGCAAAAAACTCTTGAGGAACCATCAAAAGAACCCATTGCAAAAACAAAATTTGATATTCCTATAGACTACAACAAAGATGTTCAGCGATGGGTTCGTTATTTCTCTGGTTCTGGACGAAAGTATTATCAAAGGTGGTTAAATCGAGCTCCAGAATTTACACCTATGATGAAGAAAAAACTCAAAGCAGCAAATCTTCCAGAAGACTTGATCTATTTATCCATGATCGAAAGTGGCTATTCTACACATGCATACTCATCTGCCGCGGCAGTTGGTCTGTGGCAATTCATACGTCCGACAGGGAGAGATATGGGGATGCGTGTTGATGAATGGATTGATGATCGTCGAGATCCAAAACTCGCAACCGATGCTGCCGTAAAATTCTTGGGTATTCTCCACAGAAGGTTTGGAGATTGGAGACTTGCATGGGCCGCATATAATGGAGGCCCTGGTCGTGTTAGCCGAAGAATAAAGAAATACAAAACACGTGACTTTTGGACTCTTGCGAAAAAAGGAGCATTCCCATCTGAAACAGATAATTATGTTCCTAAAATTATGGCGGCAGCAATCATTGGAAAAGATCCTGAAAAGTACGGATTTACCCTTCCTGAGCCAAAAGAATATCCAAAGTACGAAACAGTAGAAATTTCTGGCGCAATCAGCGTGGAGATATTGGCCAAATGTGCCAATATGAAAGAAAAATCGTTTCGGAAAGCAAATCCCAAGATTAGAAAGTGGGCACTACCTGCCAAACCCAAAAAACAGTCGATTCATGTTCCTCAAAAAAATACATTTCTCACTTGTTTATCGAAAGTTCCAAAAGAAAAACGAATGCGGTACCAAGAGCATAAAATCAAGAAAGGAGAATCTCTAGCTCAGATTGCACGAAAATATAAAATAAGTGTTGCCACCATTCAGGTAGCAAACAAGATCAAAAATCCAAACAGGATATCCATCGGCCAAACACTTGTCATTCCAGCAGGTGAATTATCTTCAAGTACCATCGCATCATACAAAAAACCCAAATCAAAAAGGAAGCCCAGTAAGAAGATCACGTACAAAGTGCGTAAGGGGGACAACCTACAGAAAATAGCCAAAAAATATGGAACATCCAT
>NYTD01000051.1 GCA_002683315.1 Deltaproteobacteria bacterium
ATTGATCATTATTGATAATGTGTAGATCTCCTTCTATGGTATCTAATTGTTCTAATCCAGGAACCGAGATGAGAAAAGGGTTATTTTGAATGTAAAGAGAACCAGTAATTTCTTCGAGGGCTTGTAAGCCATCGAAAACAACGAGAGATTCTTGATTATCCAAAAATAGCGTTCCATCAATAGTTGATACCGATGATAGCCCTGTAATTTCGATCAGAGAGTGATTGTTATAAATATAGAGATCTCCAGGAATGGTTTCAAGATTTTGTATACCATTTAGGGTGAGGAGATTATCGTTTCCATAAATAGATATCATTCCATTTATTGAGACCAACTCATTAAGAGTATCAATACTATGAAGAGAGCTATTGTTATATATACTTAATTCTCCGTCGATTTCATCAAGATTTTCTAGTCCATCCAGATTGGTAAGCATTTCATTGGCATGAATCTCAAGATTTCCATGAACTTTTTGCAAATTCTCAATGCCATCTATATTTGTAAGTGAATCATTGCTGTACAAAACAAGATCTCCATGTACATCTGTAAGCTGGGTAAGACCATCAACATTATAAAGAGATTCATTCATACGTAATAAAAATGTTCCTCCGATTGTATTTAAAGAGATCAAACCATCGAGATCTTGAAGGAAATTGGAGTGTTCTATACGAAAATCTCCACCAATGCTTTCAATTTGTATGAATCCATCAACATCCTTCAATCGGTAGTTATTGATTAAAGATACATCTTTCCCAATGGTATTTAATGAATATAGAGCATCTATATTCATTAAATATTTATTTGATATAATGGACAGATTGCCTGAGATATTGTTCAATGAAGATAAACCTTCAAGGTAGTTTAATTGTATCAGATTTTGAAGAGTGAGATTACCACCCACTGAGGTTAGAGATGAAAAGCCATATAGATTTTTTAAATTTCCCATATTACTAATGGTTAAATGTCTTCCAATCGAAGTTAGTGAGGAAAATCCATCAATCTCTTCTAGTGAAGGATTGTTATTGAGAGTGAGATTTTTTTCTATACTGGTTATGGAGTCGAGACCAGACAAGGATGCTAAAGAAGCATTTCCTCTAATAACCAAGGACAAGAGTTCACTTATAGATGATAAAGCATCAATGTGTATTAATGAAGCGTTATTCTCTATTGTAACCTCTGATGTTATATTTAGATTTTCAACACCATAAAGCAGAACCAGAGATGGGTTACTGCTAATATGTAGAGAATTAACGTACTCAAGATGAGATATCTTATTCAAATTGATCCAATCGGTATTTCGAATCTTCAATGTCCCTGAAATATGTGTGCAAGCTTCTAATATTTCCAGATCAGCATCAGTATTAATGGAATCAATAATATAGTTTCCTTCACAGTCTCCATTATCTCCAATGCCATCTCCATCGCTGTCAGCCCATTCACTTGCATCGTCGGGGAAGTCATCGCATAGATCAGGATATAAATCTCCATCACTATCATCAGAATCATCTATACCTTGACATGTATCAGAATTGTCTCCGACACCATCTCCATCACTGTCAGCCCATTCACTTGCATCTTCAGGAAAGGTGTCTTCGCTATCCGAGATGCCATCTCCATCACTATCAATAAGAGATTTTATGCCGATATTTGGTGTGGAAGAAACGTCGCCTTCTTTTTTATCCAAAGAAATTTGGGATTCAATCGTTGAATGTTCCACAGATACGGGATCATTAGATCTACAACCAAGACTTGAAAGAGATATTATTAAAATTGTATATGGCTTCATAAGCAAACACCTTTATATAGATAGGGGTTATGCTTTAGAGAGACCACTTTATTATTGACGTGTCAATGTATATTTCTATATTTCCTTCATTTATTTTAAAAGAAAAAATAAAAAACCATTATAGAAGTTCATTAAAGAGATATTTGTAAAAAGGATCGTATTTAGATCGTAATAGATTATTCTGGATCATCTTTAGAAGAAACACCTCAATTTGATTGATAGTAGAAAAGATTCGGAACATATTTTTGAGTCTTATCTTGAATAGGATGCGATAGGATCGCCTTACGCACGAACTTTTGAATACAAAACAAAAAAAGGATCGTCTATTTGGATCGCAGCAAATATGATCACAGATGCATATGAAAAACAGCATATGAGAGTGAAATCAAAAAGAAATTAAAGAGAGTTGATTTTATTATTCTCAAAAAATCGATATTTTAGAGTACAAATATATTGACACGTCAACAATTGTTTGCCCATAATTATGGATATCAATTTTTGGAGTGTCCCATATGTATTCACGTAAAAAGAAACGAACGTTATTGACGTTTAACCGTCCGACATCACCGAGATTGCGTCGTAAGCGTAGAAAAAGAAGAAGAGAACGAAGAAAGAAATCTTTGGCTTCATCGGAAGAGTCTTCTTCAAGCTATGGTAGCTATAAGATGCAAATGCAAATACACGCGAAAATGAAACGTCATCAAAAATGGTTGAATTCTTTACCCAAAGAGAATCAGCTGGTATTAACTCCATATGAAATGTTCAAAGAAAAACTCTTCATGATGTTTAAATGTATTGCCTATGTTACACATCTCGTTCTTTTCTTGTATGTCTGTTTGTATGGCTAGCAAATTTTACTCTTGTTTAACGGACATACTCCTCTTTTGAACATGCCTCCTATTGATTCTTGAGGTGATTATGAGCAGTTCTGAAAATAAACCCTCTAGTCTCTCAAACCAGATTGGTACGTATCCAATCGATAATGTCCAACGACTCAAACATAGGCTGGCCATCAATAAACAAACACGGGACTTGTGTACTACCTGTTTTATTTCGTAGATCTTCACGCCATTCAGAACCATATGTAGTGAGGCGACGAATAATTTGATTTTCAATATTTAACTCTTCAATCACTCTGTCCACTCGGGCACAATAGGGACAAGATGGTCGTCCATAGAGTATAATTTCAATATTTGTAGGGGTTTCGGATCTGTTTTTTGAAGACTCTGCTTCTTTTTGATTTGGGTGTGCAGATATAGGATTTTTTTTTGTAGTCTCTGGAGACGAAGCTGTATTTTGAACTTCTCTTGATGCTTGATTATAGCTTGATAAACGCCGAAGAATTCGAGAGATTTTTTTACGAAAAGGCATTGTTTGTTGGACTCACGGTATTAATGAATGACAGAGCATCTAAAACATAAATTCATAGGCTCCAGATACAAGAAATAACCCAAATATAGTGTAATAAGATTCAAATTTTGAGATTATAAAAGAAACGGTTAAGATTTCTCTAAAGCCGGTAAGGGAGAAAATATGTCAGATTGGGAAGATGTAAGAGGATATGGTGTTGGGGTAAATCCAACTTCCTCCACGATCTCTATGTACCTTTATTGTGGTGGAACACTCTTAACAAAAGAAGAGAACCAGTTTCTTGAGACAGAAAAGTGGAAAAATACCACCAAATATAAAGTAGAGTATAGTCCAGCCAATGCTGCCATTGCCATCGATTTGTTACGTAATGAAAAAAGCATCGTCTTCAATCCAAAGACCGAACGATTGTATGTGTATGCACAAGAAAGTGGTGTTGGTGAGGAAGAAGGTGAGAAGATAATCAAAACCTAGTCTATATAAAATAGAGAAACAACATCAATCATTTGAACATCACCATTTTTCAGGTACAGGGCGCATCAAATTCAAAGGTTTATGTATCGTGAGATTGATGCTACGAGGATCATGCCATGTTAGCAATGGTATTTGGGGTGATGAATGTACGATTGTATTTTTGGTATATACAATTGGATCCTTTGATGGTTTATTGGTATGACTAATCTGGAAATTATGTATCAATGGAGCTCAAATGACATTATTTTTTATTCATCTTACACTTTTTGGAGCTTGCTCAGGAGACAAAGTACAAACGGAGGGAGTAAACCCAGGCGAATGTGATGATGGTGCAGATAATGATGCCGACGGGGATTATGATTGCAATGATATTGACTGTGCTGGAGCTCCTGTTTGTTCTGAAGATGACACGGCAAATACGGGTGTGGTTGATGAAGATGATACGGGTATAGAAGACACGAGTACACAAGACACAGATACAGAAGATACGAGTGAAGTCGATACAGGCGAAGAAGATACTGGCACACCACAGAGTAATGTCGACACAAAGATCATTGCATACTTTGCAGAATGGGGTGTTTATGGTCGAGACTATCATGTCGAAGACATACCTGTAACACAGGTCACACATGTGATGTATGCATTTTCCAATCCAACACCAGAAGGTACTTGTGAAATACATGATCCATATGCTGCATTAGAGCTAAACGGAGGTAATTTATACCTACTTCAAGATCTTAAAGTAACAAATCCCAATCTAAAAACTCTCATATCACTTGGTGGTTGGACGTTAAGTGAACATTTTTCTGCAATTGCTGCAAATCCTATAACCAGATCTGCATATGTAGATAGCTGCATAGACTTTATGCTGACCTATGGATTCGATGGTATTGATGTGGATTGGGAGTACCCAGTTGGAGGTGGGCTTTATGCAGGTATTCCCGAAGACAAGGAGAATTACACCCTTCTCCTTTCTGAGTTTCGAACAAAGCTTGACCTGATAGCGCCTGGATATCTGTTGACCATAGCTGCGCCTGCTGGTGCTACAACGATTCCGAATATGGATTTGCCCAATCTTGCTGTTCCATTGGATTGGATCAATGTGATGACCTATGATTTCCATGGCCCATGGGAGAACACAACAAATCATCACGCCCCCTTGTATAGTAACAGTAGCCAGCCCGATCAAAATACTGTAGAGATTGCCATCGAAACCTATATAAATGCGGGAGTACCACCTGAAAAGCTTATTCTTGGTGTTCCTTTTTATGGAAAGACATGGAGCGAAGTCACAGGTGGAGATGGTCTATTTCAATCAGGTAGTGTCGGACCTGGTAATTATGAAGATGGAACGATGGATTATCATCACATCGTTGATAATTATATCAATAATTCTTCCTTTACACGTTATTGGGACTCTCAGGCACATGTTCCTTATCTTCATTCTGAAACGGAACAGATTTTTATCAGCTATGAAGATACACAGTCACTTCAGTACAAAATAGACTTTATTATGGAAAAAGAGCTTGGAGGTGCGATGTTCTGGGAATTCTCTGGCGATACGCAAAACCAAGAATTAGGAAGTTTTCTTTCAGAAGGACTTTTAGAGTAAAAAATCCATATGCACATCATCGAAGACAAAGAGAATATTTGGCTCCAACTTGTACAAGTTTAATTACAAACATGATTCAAGGTCATCCCAAAATTCTAAGAGCCAATGTCGGATTGGAGCCACGTCTAGTACTTCTAATGAACTTCGTTTGGACCATATCTGTCGAGTATATACGCCCAGTTCTTTGTCGTATGTCTCTAGCCATCCAAGACATGTTTCGATGTCTCTTGAAAAATCTCCTCGATGACGAAGATACAACACACCGACGGCTCTAATTAATTGTTTTAATTCCATCACTTTTCTAGGAGGAAGGGCATGAATATTGTTTTTTAACCGACCAATGGCATAGCAACCCCACAGTGGTTCCCAGAATTGAGTATTGATGGGAATAGGACGTTGTACAAAAGTTGTTCCAGAGATCTGTATTGAGCGAAGATGTATCAATGGTAATAAGATCGTCCTTGGCTCTAATGCATTGGCATCAAATAGATTGATATCGACAAGTCGTTGGAAGGATTGATGTATTTTTGGTGAAATGACATCTTGGGTGTGATGATGTTGGAAAATAATGATATCGAGGTCTGATTTTGGATGCGGATTTTTTTCTTCAATGAGTGAACCACGCACAAAGACAGGTGTGTCTTTATCTGTAAGATGATTTTTTATCTCATCAATAATATTACGAACTCGATGTGGATATCTGATTTTCGACCATTCTTTAGGAACAAAATAGTCTCCTTGTCTTTTCCAAATAGGAGAACAGTATCGATGAGAATACATTCGTTCTTGTTCATACTTGAGTAGATGTATGTTGATTGAGGAACGCAATCACCTCATCGTACAATGAAGTGCCTTCATAATGACGACGAAGAAACGCATATTCTTCTGGTGTAGCCTTTTGAATGAATTGTTGTTTTAATATTTCCCAGTCAGAAGAATCTGTTCGTTGTTCGAGATACACTTGTAATTCTGCCCAAGTGTAGCTCCCATCTTCTTTGGGAAATAACCAACATGGA
>NYTD01000052.1 GCA_002683315.1 Deltaproteobacteria bacterium
CATGAATCACTCCAAAACAAGCACATCATGCGAAATCAAATTTAACGTATCTGTGAATTTTGGTGATGTCTTTTTGAGACAAACCGTTGGTTCTTTTCTTAGATTCTCGACTTTTGAGTTCCCCAAAAAGAATACATGGAACAAACCAAAAATAACGAAGTTGTTCACATTAGGCTGCTTTGAACGCTCTAATTCTTCGCACCACCTTCATTAATGCCTCATTCTCTTCTTTGGAGAGGTTTAGATGAGCGATTTCTTGTTGGGTGAGGTCATCGCACAGCCCTCTGGTTCGAACCTCATAGATGGCATGAGATAGCTCCAAAAGCCACAGCGCAATATCGATGTCTTCGTTGTTGTGTAGTTCATGGGTAAACCAACCATTGTCTTCGTGCAATCGATGATGTGTGACCTTTTTGTTTTTGACCAATACCTGTCCAAGCTCCATCGGAAGAGGAAGATCGACATGTCCTGATGGATGAATGTGTCCAAGCTGCCGGCTTTCCACAAAGAAACCAACCGCATCACTACGAACCTTGTGCAAGGATACTTTTTCCAGCTTCAGCATTTCATCAATAAGGCTGTGCATACGTGCCGTGCATTCTTTGCAGGTATGGGTGATGAGATAAGCGATCTCTTCCGAGATTTCTTTTTTTGATTCACCATGATCGTGTAGGGTGTTGGAAAGTAGATTCCGCATCCATCGAATTCCGATCAAGACCGAGAAAAAAGAACCGCAGGCCAAGCCCAAAAATACTCCCTCCAGCGCGAGAAAATGACTGCCAACCCATGCAAGTGGAACCGCAAAAACAATGGAACGCAATACGGAGAGGACCGAGGAACGAAATGCGTGATCCATCGCATTAAACGATGAATTCACCATCAACATAGCACCATACGAAGCAAAACCGATGGGAACCACCCGAAGATACAGTGTAATGGCCTCTTGTACAGCTTTATCTTCCGAAAAAACCACTGCAATCTGTGGTGCCAAAGCCAGAAGAATCAAAAATGCCCCCAACCCCCACAGGATGGAAAAGTTTAATGCAAGCTGAAACCCTTTGGCCACACGATCTTCAAGATGGGCACCCCAATTTTGTCCAATAAATGGACTCAAACCAGAACTAAGTGCAAGCGGTGCTATCAAAACCAAAGACTCTACACGCGCCCCGATTCCATAGGCAGCAACGGCTGCACTACCATGTGTCGCTACAATGGCCGTTAGCATTGCCGTTGCAACGGGACCCAATACATTGGTAATCGATGCTGGGACTCCCACACGAAGTACAACTTTCCACGACTCTATCATCTGTTTGGGAGATGGAATATGCAGATCAAATAGCTTTTCTCGAACAATAAGAATGTATGAAGCATACAGCATGGTGAGCGCACGAGAGAGTGTTGTGGCCCAAGCTGCACCTTCCAGTCCCATGTCGAGTGTGAAGATAAAAATGGGATCAAAAATCCCGTTAAAAACAGCCCCCATCATCATCACAATCATGGGAGTTCGCGCATCTCCTTTTGCGCGAAGCACACCATTGATCATCATCGGAACAATCAAAAAAATCGAAGAGGCATACCAAATGGTCATAAAGGAAGTGATGTGTGGGAGAACTTTTTCATCTGCTCCCAACCATGCAAACAAATACTCTTGAGAAATAAGCCCGATGAAAGATACAAAACCCACAATCATAAATCCCAGGTAAATCGCATGGGTTGCCAAATTTTTGGCTTCTTCGATGTGACCAGAACCAATGACACGTGCGATTGCAACCGATGTTCCAATCATCAAACCAATGCTAACATTGATGAGAATTCCAATCACGGGAAATGTAAAACTCAGTGCAGCAAGCTCATCTGTACCAAGCTGAGATGCCCAGTATGTATCAATAAGATTGACCAAAATCATGCACACTGCACCGATGGCCATCGGAATAGACTGCTTTCGTAATACGGTAGCGATATCGCCAGTGAGTAACGGATTTTCTTCAGGCATATTCCCTCCTAAGGGATACTCTTTACATTAATATCCCATCAACGGGCTTTGGCACTTCTCGTCTTTCGTGTCCAATTCGATCACATAGATTGGCTTCGATGGTACGTGACATTCCATACAGGGGAAGCCCATAGAAGAATGTATTAAATGGGTCTTCAATCAAACGACCTGCTGTATCGATAATGCGAAAGATAAATCCGGCCATCAAAACAGTGGGTATCACCCATAAATCAAGCTTATGTACCAATCCAAACGACAACAAGATGCTGTATAAAAAAACCAGTCTCGTAGAAAAGTACGTAAAGTTTGGTGGTACAGGTGTTTTTTGGATGCGCTCGTTACCACCTTGAACATCCAATAACTCCACAAGGCTCAAATCGATCTGCTGCAACCTTTGTTCGGATATCCATCCATTTTTGAATGCTTCTTGTACATCTTTCCCTTGCATACACACCAATGCGTTGCAAGGATTGCTCTCTTTTGCAAGCTGTGCCACTTCATCTTCGCTCAAAAATCGGGTACACGATTCATCATTGGGAATACTCTCTCCTCGAAGACAAACACGATGTGTGTGGATATACCCCACATGACGAAGAACAAGCTTTTTTTGGAGTTGTTCCACTTCTTCACTCTTTCCTTGAGGAGCTTCAATGAACTGCGTGAACTGACGAGAGAGAATCCGAGAGCGATTGATCATTCTTCCCCATAGCTTTCTTCCTTCCCACCATCGATCATAAGCAATTCTTATTCGAGTGCCCAAAAAGATGGACACCGCCAAACCCAACACGGTAAGGACAGATGAAAAATCTGCATCCCACGATTGGTAGCGATGTAATCCTGCGGCTGCACCAGAAACAACAAGAAAGAAAAGCAAAGAGTGACGCATACTCCAAACGATTCTACCGATCGGTAATGTTTTTTTTACGACCATATCTTCCTCCAAAACTGTGTACAAATAACGTGTTTCAAGAATATTTAGACACAGTAGAGCAATAAAAAACGAAAAGAAATTCTACTCTTGTGGATAATGACAGCGCGTGTACAGTACAAAATCGGATTGCACAACATAGATTGAATAACGATCTACTCACGAATAGAACAGATATATCCATTTTCATGAGAACATGATCGGTCATTCCATGTCCCTATGGACTGGTTATATGTTCCTATCTGTGCATATATTTCGACACAATCTTCAGAGGATTGCCAATTGTCAGGCTGTGCACCATTCCCTCCTCCTTCCTCCCAGTTATGAAATCCATCGGATTCAATTTTCGAACAGCTCCAACTATTTTTTGTTCGATAGTATCCTTCATGTTCATCTGTCCAACGAAAATCAATCCGCTCTAATCCATTAAAAAAACTACAAGCAGTATCATCGATGTCACGGTAACCGATCCATGAATCATCCATCAAAGAAGCAACAATATGTATATTTTCATCTTCGCTGCGAATAGAAGTAAGCTGATAGCCCATATCCTCACAATTTTGGCGAGCCTGTTCCCAATCCACTTCGGTGGTACAATATAAAAAATATGTACTGCCATCATCACTAGAATAACAGGTATCATCGATGGCTTCAAAACCATCACAGTTATAGTCTACGGCTCCAGCCAATTCCTCTGCCATCGGATGAATTGCAGCATCTGAATCATCACAATCTTCTTGTACATCACCAGGAGAGAACCCTGAACTGGTACACGTCAGGTCTGTACTTTGCGATGTTACTGTCGATGGATACGTATCTCCATCATCATCAAGAAAGCAACGCTCAAAACCATCACAATTTTGATCCACTCCATCTGCTATCATTTCTGTTGCCGCAGGATGAATTCCTTGGTTCGTATCATCGCAATCATCTGCATTTTCAGAGAATCCGTCCGGCATATCACACTTTGTGACGGAAGATGAGATATCTCCGTATCCATCACCATCAGTATCTTCATAAAAGGTACTCACTGATGCAGTATCCAAATCACTGTCATTATCATCAATCAAAGTGTCACAATCATTATCTATGTCATCGCAAACTTCTGAGGCCAATGGAGATATAGCTGAATTGGCGTCATCACAGTCACTGCCAGAGATAACAATACCCAAAGAAATAACCTCATCACCATACCCATCTCCATCATAGTCTCTCATACAATCTGTCGAAGATTCAAGATAGGCTGCGCCGGGCCAAGTGAATCCATCATCATCATCGCAATCCAGCATAGAAATACTGCTTGTTTCGTTGGCATCCGAGCAACTAATATTGGAAGAGATAATTGTACTTCCTGTCGAATACCCATCTAGGTCTCCATCATAGTAGCATAATTCCATACCATTACAATCTTGGTCGATACCATCTCCGGTAAGCTCAGTAGCCACAGGTGATACCAACATATTCACATCATCACAATCCGTGTTTTGTGTCGATTCATTCGTACCACTACAATCCAGTGTGGTTGCAGGAATACCGACGATATCAGAGTAAGAAGATAAAACGCCAAAACCATCACCATCTCCATCAAAATAGCAAGAATCAACCCCATCACAATTTTGATCGACACCATCTGCAATGACTTCATACGCATTGGGATGAAATGCAGCATCACTGTCAATACAATCTGAACCGGCATTCCCCCCATTGGGAGGTATTGTATCCCCAAATCCATCTTGATCCCCATCGGTCATACATAATGTTTGAGAGTCCTGCCAAGCTGCTCCTGGATATGTATACATATCTCCATCATCACAATCATCTTGATTATCGGCAGCTCCGATAAAGGTGCAAAAAAAGGATGATGCACTGGATCCGTCTGAAGATACGATCTCCATGCCCAAAATTGTATATTCACTCCCGAAACCGTCACCATCTTCATCGACAAAACACAGATCCACACCATTACAATCTTGATCAATACCATCCGCTACTGCTTCAAAAGCAAGGGGGTGAATCTGTGCATCTGTATCATTACAATCATTTCCAGATGCACCACTTATGGGAGCTTCCACATCACCGTATCCGTCACCATCCACATCTTTCATACACAAAGCAGGATCTTCAAGAAATGCAACCCCCAGATTAACGAGAGGGTTTTGGTCATCACAGTCACCACTTATCGCGGAATATCCATCAGGAAGGAAGCAAGATTCCAATACTACACTTTCTGTTCCAACCCCATCTTGATCGGAATCCAGAAAATATGATGTGCCTTCAATCCCCTCACCCTGACCATCATCGACTTCACCATTGCAATTGTTGTCCAAACCATCGCAGACATCAAGAGCAAGGGGATGAATCTGTGCGTCTGTATCATCGCAATCAAGTCCATTTATCGACCACCCCTCCCCTGGGTCTTCACAAAAGCCCTCTTGCTCGGCAGAGTCTCCATATCCATCTCCATCAAGATCTTGATACCAGATTGTCTTCTCACCAATCGATGACAGGGAATTATCACAATCTTCAGCAATGGAAATCCCATCACCATCCGGATCCATTCGAGCCTGCACATCAGCCTCAGAAACAAAAGCACAGGAGAGAAAAAATATCATATTAGAACCCCAAAAACCTGACAAGGCAAAACATAACGCGTTTATACCTTCATTCGCTCAATAGAATCAAGACAGTAGTAGAACCAAATCAAAAACTATACATTGATCTTAGATTCGTTCTCTTTTGATCTGCACGATTCGAAAGCGAGAAGCAACAAAAGCTATATCGGTAAGGCATGCATTTCCCGCAGGATTAAGCCCCGTAACATGAAAGTCACTGTACGCAGCAGAAAAATTGATCGGCAGATGTGCAATAAGATTGAACCCAATTGAGGCACCAGCATCAATAAATGCTTCTGCTATTTTATCTTGATACTGTTCATGTACACTGTATGCATATGAAGCAATAGAACCATGGTTTTTGGCATCTTGGCTGGCTTGAAGAATCGCAGAGTCTGCATCAGGACATCGAATAATGAATGCCATCGGACCAAAATGCTCTTTTTGATATAATGATGAATCTGCAATACCAACTTCTACAAGCATGGGTGTAGCGGTGGAAGCATTGGGAAATTGTGGGTGAGCAAAGCAATGTGCATCTCGTACCAGATTGTATTTCTTTGCCTCTTCACGGAGTGTATCCAGCTGGGTAAAAGTGACTGGACTCATCACACATCCGCACAAAGCCGCCGCTATTTTGGGATCTGCTGTGAGCTTATCGATCTTTGCGACAAGATCATCTACAATCTTATCGTAGGATATGTGTTCATCATTACACTGAATACCATTTTGCGGAATGAAAATATTTTGTGCACTTGTACACATCTGCGAAGAGAACAAGCATAAACTGTGTGCTATCGCATGGAGCATACCATCATAGTTGTTTGTAGACTCGATAATCACGCTATTACAACCGGCTGTTTCGGTATAGACAAGCGCATGATTACAGTTATTTTCAATCCATGAACCAAAAGTAGGACTACCCGTGAAATCGATAATTGCAGTATATTTATGCTCAAGCAGAGGAATGGTGATTCGATCTTCCGGCTCATCAGCAGCAAGCAGAATAATATCGGGATTGTACCCCAGTTCCTCAAGTAATCTACGACAGGTTTGTACGACAATCGCCACTGGTAAAATCCCATTTGGATGCGGCTTTAGAACGACTGAATTTCCTGTGGCAAGATTGGCAAAAATCGCGGGATATGCATTCCAAGTTGGAAATGTACCACAACAAACAACAACTGCAACGCCTCTTCCAACAAGATGATAGCTCTTATCAATGGTCGTTTCCGGTCCCCGTGCAAAAGAACGTGTGAATTTTGCATGAGAAGGAATATTGGACATTGCCTTGTGCGCATGAGCCAACGCTTCTAATCCTCGATCCAGAGCATTCGCTCCAGACCCTGCAAATCCCATCATAAAACTCATTCCTGCTGTATGCATGCTCGCGTACGTATTGAGAAAGTTATTTTGTGATAGCTGCTCTATTAGTTCCAAACATACACCCACACGCTCTTTTGGTTCTGTTCGATATGTCCATTCTTTTTGGGAATTTTTCGCTGTATCCATAAGTGGTTCAATATCTGGCTTTGGATAGGAAATACCCAACGGTTGCTGTGTATAAGGTGAAATTTCTTTTCCCACAGTTCCTATGGTGTTCGGTTGTTTTAGAGGAAATGGATTTCCGAGAAGCTCTTTGAATATTTTTTTGGCCTGTTCATGTGCTCCTGATGGATGATGCTTCGCACTGGGAGATTCTTGAAATGGACTCCAATACGTTCGTTCTTCACAGTATCGCAAAGCTTGCGTGATTCGATGATGATGTTTTTCAAATAATGTAGACATATTCACTCTTTTCAATACAAATTATGAAAAATATAACGTGTTTGTTCCATCTTGCGGCACCTATTAAATTTAGTAAAAGCCCAAATATGGCTACGTCAAATGACATGACCACAGACAACAAGACGAACACTATATTATAATCCACACGAACAGAAAAAATCGTATCTTGGTATAATCTAGAACCCATTCATCCACCAAAAGGAGCCATACATGTTTCCATTTTTTTTGTTGTTTTCCTATGGTTGCAACAATTCAGATAAAGATACCGAAGACCAAAATATCGGCGATACTGACTCTTTACCAGAATTAGACATAGATGGCGATGGTCTCTCTGTAGAGGATGGTGACTGTGATGACGAAGATGCAAACATCCCCGGAGAAGAACTGTGCGATGGTATTGATAACAATTGCGATGGAAACATCGATGAGTCTGATGCTTTTGATGCCTCCATCTGGTATGGCGATCAAGATGGAGATGGATTTGGATCTGCAATAGAGACATTGATTGCATGCGAAGCTCCAGAGGGATTCGTAGACAACAATGAAGACTGTAATGATGAAGATGGTGACATTTATCCTCAAGCCGTAGAAGTTTGGTATGATGGAATCGATCAAAACTGTGATGAATCAAACGACTACGACCAAGATGGAGATGGACAAGATACAAGCGACTATGGGGGGAACGACTGTGATGATGAAGAGGACAGTATATATTTTGGTGCTCCTGAGACATGGTATGATGGCATCGATTCAGACTGTGATGGAGAAAGCGACTATGACCAAGATGGAGATGGAGATGACTCCATAGAATATGGGGGGGATGATTGCGATGATAATGATTCATCCATAAACACATCAGCTACAGAAATTTGGTACGACG